>NZ_JBKBQY010000003.1:0-73929 GCF_046292185.1 Yoonia sp. | reverse complement strand
CGGACACGATCAATGTGACCGTTGATGGCACGGCTATCGCCAATTCACCGCTGTCTTCCGAGATCGCGGTGGCTAGTCCTGTCGGAGCGATCATCACGGCTTCGCCCAGTTCCTTGCCAGCTGATGGAAGCTCGACATCTGTGCTAACTATCATACTTCTCGACGGGCAGGGAAATCAGCTTATCGCTGGTGGCGATACTATTGTGCTGACGGCGAGTGTTGGATCGTTAGGTCCGGTCACGGATAATGGGAATGGAAGCTATACGTCTGTTTTTACAGCCGGAAATTCCGCAGGTGCGGCAACTGTTGCGCTCACGCTTGACGGAACTCTTACTGACAGCAACGTTGTTATTTCCATATTCCTCGACGCAACAGAAATTGAATCAGCATTCTCTGAGGTCACCTCGGCCTTTATTGAGCGTCGTATGGACAGAATTCTTGCGAGTGAGCCTCTTTCCTATCGTCTTGACCGTCGTAGAGAAGTCGTGGGGCACGCTTATTCGGTGGAAGTCCTTCGGTCGGGGAATGGTAATCAGGGTCACATATTGCTTAGTGGCGGAGCAGCCTCGGCTCTCTCAGGTTTCGCTGAGGTTGGGAAAACTGAATCTGAGCCACGCACCATGTTGAACTTTGCGGGTCAGACAACATTTGAAAACGGGAACTTTCATCTATGGGCTGAGGGAACCTTCAGCACCTATACTGACGCCACCGGGTCACTTGATCAGCGAAACGGGAGCTTTGGGATTTTCCACCTTGGCGGTGACGTGTTGATAAATGAGAACTTATCATTCGGCATGATGGCGTCCTTCGACCGGGCTCGGGAAACTATCGAGGAATATTCGAGAGTGACCGGTAAAGGGTGGATGGTGGGTCCATATCTTGCAGCAGAGCTTGCACCAGGCCTCTATTTTACAGCACGAGTTGCGTATGGTCGATCAGACAACTCGGCGGAGATTGACATTTTTAGCAATGAGGCACCATGGAGTGGGGATTTTACCACCGAGCGCTTTCTAGCACGAGGTACCGTGTATGGGGAAACAAGTGTTGGGAATGTTCAGATCACACCAGCGATCGACATCGCCGCTATCCGGGAGAAACAGTCAGATTACCGGGTCAGCAACGGCTTTGACTCACTGGAAATTGCGGGATCAACAACTGACCTTGGTCGTCTGGCATTGTCCTCAGAATTTTCCATCACGACAGATACATCAGATGGAGTGACGAAATTCTATGCTACGCCGACATTGGCATGGGACTTCAACCGAAACTTTAGTGCGATCGGGAACGAAGAGCTGCACGGGGCAATTGAGGTCGGATTAAGCAACAAATCAGACGATGGGTGGCAGGGTGACGTCGCACTTCGTATGGACGGCATTGGTGAAGCGGGATTCGAAGGATACTCTCTCCGGATAGGTTTTGACTACAAGCACTAGCGCCAGGATCGAATAATGAATGTGAGACCTTCCGCTAACTGCCAGCGGAAGGTAATCACGTCGGTGCAATCTACGAAATGATTGTCGCGATGGCGACTGCCTTCTTTGGAGCGGTCGCCCACGCACAGTCCGTCGACACCGAATGGCAATCGGCGCTTTACTCTGGATCTAGTCGCCTGACGCTGTTCAGCATCCTTAAAGAAAAACCTGATGGTTCCTTGGCGTTTGCGCAAGAGTTGCTGCGGCGAAACGGGTTGGATGCAGAGGCGCAACGCAGCATCCAGCAAATATCTTTTGGCACCAGTGTTTCCCCGGTGCTGGAATGGGATACTAACATCAACGGCGGCACATCTGGCGACTCCTTCTTTTTGGGAAATTTCGAATTTATCGTCGACGAAGGCAGTCGTGCGCTCGCGGGCGTGATGGTCGGGTTGAGCAGCAGCGCAACAACCGCCTACAGTCTGGGTTCGGGTCATACACTCGATCTAGGGTTGCGAGCCTCATACAGATATTCACCGGAATACGAACTCTCAAAATCGTCGCGACAAGCCCACGCATGTGGCACATACTTTCTGGATAGCTGGGCATGGCTCGAAACTTGCGGGCGACTGCAATACACGCAGAACGCCGCTGGCAGCGTTGCCGGCCTTATGTGGAACGAGGTGACTGAATCCCGGTGCTGGGTGATTTCCTACCGCCATTTTCCGGGTTTTTTCTATACTACCCACAGCGTCGCAACATGGCACCCAAGTTGCGCGCTTTGATCGATCATGTCAGGCAGTTCAAACTAAAATAAGTGGTTCATTGCCGCTGAGGTTGAGGGGTTGGGATCGGCATGGTTCGTTGAAAATAAAGAGGATGCAATCATTGCGCGAGAGACAGCGCCAGCATAGCCGCCGTTGCGGTCACGGGCGACGATCTCAATCTCAGGGCGGGCACGCAACTATGCTTCGACAGTGGCAGGTTCCCGGTCCAGCAGCAGTTCGATAACTCGCCGCCGCTCAAGATCGCAAATCAATGTGTCGTAGGCTTGGTGGCGGGCGCGCCATACAGGACGATGTCACGCGGAAAGCGATGGTGCTTGAACGGGGGCCAAAAGGCATGCTCGACCTCAAAAGCATAATCGTGGCCAAATGGCATGGTTAATGCAACAGGCCCGCTTGAGATGCCCGCCCCCTCATCGGGGGCGCGCAAACTTGTATGTTTCGATTAATCGCAGGTCCAGGCATAGCGCGAGAAATCAAACTCCACGCTTTGCATCGGCACCCAGTCAAAGCCTTCCAGACAAACATGCACCGCGTGCCGCTGCTGTTGCGCCAGCAGCCAGACCGAGCGTTGGTCCTCGGTCAGTTTCGTGCTGATATCCTTGTAGATTTCATTGCGCGCATCAGGGTCGGTTTCCAGACGTGACGCATCGATCATCGCGTCAACCTCGGGGTCCATGACCCAGTCCATCGAGGCCCAGTTGCCTGCCGCGTTGGAATGATACTGCACGTAGAAAACCGAATCCGGCGACGGATAGGTTGGCCCATAGAAGACCTGACTGAAATGCGGTGTGCTCTCGATGGATGTGGCGAGTTCCGTCACGCGGTTCCACGGCTCTGGCTGGATCGTGACGCTGAAACCGATCTGTTCAAGGTTTGATGACAGCAGCAGCGCGATCTCTTCCTGAAATGCGGTGTTGGCGACATAGGTATGCACCAGTTCAATCGGCGAGCCGTCGAAGTACGGCGATTGTTCCAGTTCGGCGCGCGCGGCATCCAGATCGAAAACCGGCGGCGTGGCACCTTCGGGCACCGCATCGCTGAACGCGCTGGCCAGTGGGCCGGTCATCACCGCCCCCGGATACAACACATTGCGGATCGTTTCATAATCCGTTGCCAGCGCAATCGCCCGGCGCACATGTATATCATCGGTGGGCGCCAGTTGGTTATTGAGCTTGAGGTAATAGCCCGTCGCCGTCGCAGCCTCAATCATGCGGTAATCGTCTTGCGCCGCGATGCCTTCGTAGGTTTCTGTCGACTGATACTGCGATGACAGCCCAAGTTCCCCGCGCCGCGCCAGCGCACGCACGGTGGATTCGTCGCGTGTGACGACAAGTCGGACCTCGTCAATCGGGCGGTCCTGTTCCCAGCCGGCGTGGTAATCGACATTGCGCCGCAGCACCATTTCCGACCCGCGTGCCCAGCTTTCCAGCGTATAGGGCCCGGCGCCCAGTGGCGTTTCAGCCAGCTGCGCTTCGCCCCACATGTCATCGTCGCTTGTCTCGACCGCAGCTTCGTTCACAACAAAGATCAGCGGTGTGACGGCGATGAACGGGGAATAGACTTCGGACAGGGTGAATTCGACAGTGTGGTCATCAATTGCCACGACGGCGTCAGGTTCAACAATCCCTTCGAAAAGATAGCTAGCACCCTGCTGGATCGCCATCAGCCGCTGCACCGAATAGACGACGTCCGATGCCGTAACAGGGGTGCCGTCGGTAAAGGTGGCGTCAGATTTCAGCCGGAATGTATAGGTCAGGGCATCATCCGAAATTTCCCAGCTCTCGGCCAGCTGCGGAATGACATTGCCCGCGGGGTCGACACTTGTCAGCCCATCATACAGGTTCACTGCCGCCATGTATTCGGTATAATCGCTGACCTTGGCTGGGTCGATGCTGCCGATGATCTGCACCATATTGACGGTGATCGCGACGTCGTCTTGGGCAATGGCGGGCAACGCCCCGATTGCGAGCGTCCCGGCAAGGGCTGTTGCGCAAAGTAGTTTTTTCATTTGGTAACCTCCGTGTTGAGTGGTTTTTCCTTGGGTTGTCTGTTGCGCACCAGTTCCTCCAACGGTTGGAACGGGTGCGGATAGCCAAAATAAGCCGGACCAGCGAGAGCGAGGCCCCCGACGCTGCGCCATTGCGGATCGGCGGGCAGGCCGATCAGCCGGATCGCCAGCCCAAAGCGCAGGTTCTCGGTCGTGACCGGCAGGCCACCATCCGCATCAAGTGCGCAGATCAGGTCCGGCGTCAGGGCGAGCGGCTGGCCTTCGTCATCTTCCAGACACAGAAATTCGTTCTGGAAGGACAGGATGAATTCGCGTCCCGCATCTTCATCCATCCCGCGCAGTCGCGCGCGGCCACGGGCAAAGCCGCCGGTGGTCTTGCGTTCGATATCCAGCACACGCGCGGTGCAAAGATCGAAACCGCCGCGCATGTTGATCAACGCCGCCGCCGGATGCCGGTTGGCGGCACGTTCGGCCAGGATCGTCCGGCCGATATCGTGGATCAGGCTCAGCGTGCCATGCAGCAAACCCTGTTTCATCTGCAGCCCTGACATCGGGTAAAGCGCGACCAGCGCCGCACCGCCCATTTCTACGGTCGCGGCACGGGCCAGTCGTTCCGTCCATTGGTTGGACACGGCATTCAGCACGCCGGTATTGCCCTTGTCATCGGCGATCACCATCGGCGTGGCCGAAATATCGTGTAGGGTCAGGCTGACCATCTGCAATTCGGGGAAAGCACGCCCCATGCCGTCGCCGTCGATCAGCGGCAGGCCAGTTGCAGCGGCGACGGCAAAGGGAATGGTGGAATTCAGCCCACCCGCCTCGATACAGATCAGGAAATCGGCTTTGCGGCCCAGATAAGCCTCCAGCGCACGCAGCGCGGCGAGCGCTTCATCCCCGTTGGGCAGTTTTTCAACCATCACGGTCGGCGCGCCCATCATGCAGACCGGCACGCAAAGCGCATCGTCGGGCACATCGGCGGCATCAACCACCTTGACAGGGCCATGCTCGGTCATCATCGCGCGCGCCATCAGTTTGCCGATATAGGGATCACCCCCACCGCCGGTGCCCAGAAATGCACCGCCCAGCGATATTGCCTCCATGTCGTCAGGCCCGATGATCCTGGTCATGCTGTCCCCTTTTCCGCCAGCGGCGCATAGGTGATGTCGGGATGGCCAAAGGCCGCAGGCCCGACCACGTTTAGCGCCTCATCACTGCGCAAAAGCGGGTGGCAGGGCAGGGCCAGCACCGCGATCCGCTGACCATAGCGCAGCAATTCAGTGGTGATCGGCAGGCCGGTATCCAGTTCCAGCACGACAACCAGATCCGGCACGCAGACCTGCATTTCACCATCGCGGCGGAAGATCAGAAATTCGTTCTGGATCACGATTTCGCCCTGCGATCCGCGGCAATTGTCCAGCCCTTCGATCTGGGCAATGCCCACGTTGAAGCCGCCTTTGAAATGCCTTTGCAGATCGGTGATCTTGCCGGAGAACACATGCTGCCCGCCTTCGCGCGCGCAGATCGTGGCGACCGGGTCATCATGGTTCTTGCGCGCATCGATCACCGCCTGACCCAGACCAATCGCCTGCGTATAGGTATGCGGAATGGCATAGCGTTTCATGAAAGCCCCCGACATCGGGGCAGAGGCCAGAACTGAGGCACCGCCCTGCGCGATCACGCATGCCCGCGCCATGGTTTCGTGCCATTTCTCGGTGATCGCATGATCAAAGGTGACGACATTGCCATGCGGGTCGCACATCACCGACGGGGTCGAACGATGGCCATAGATCGAATAAGTGGTCATCTGCATTTCGGGAAAGGCGCGGCCCATCCCGTCGCCATCCACCACCGGCAGTCCGGCCATTGCGCCGACCACCAGTGGTTCCATCGCATTCTGCCCGCCGATTTCTTCGCAACCGATGGCATCGGCGGTAAAGCCCAGCCGGTGTTCCAGCGCGCGCAGGCAACGCAGACCTTCGCGCCCTTCCTTGATCCGCTCGAACGAAATCAGCGGCGCGCCGATCCCGCCAAGTGCCACGATCTGCGCCTCATCATCCAGATCATCCAGTGACAGCAGGCGCATTTCATAGCCAGCGCGCAGCATTTCACGGGCGCGCAATTTGCCGATATAGGGGTTGCCGCCGCCGCCGGTGCCAAGGATACCTGCACCGATCTCAAGTGCAGCGATATCGTCTTCGGTCAGCAGGCGGCCCTTTTGCGTATCATCAAGCATCGAGCGCCCCCATTTCCCCAACGACTTTGACGTGAATCCGGGTGGCATTGCCGGGCAGATAGGCCAGCGGCACGTCTTCGCGTTCGATCACTTCCAGCGTGTCTTCACGCGCGCCAGCAGCGATGGCGGCCGCACGGGCCTCTGCCTCTGCATCGGCAAGGCATTCGTCACGCGTGCGACTTTCGAGCGAGAAGATACGATCCACCTCGCCCGAAATCTGCGCGATAGCCGCCCCCACCGCATTGGCCACGGCAAAGTTTTCGGGCCGCAGCACGGTCAGACCACCGATGCTGTCAGGCGCAAGGATCGACCCGCCCCCCACGGCAATCACCGGCATTGGCTCAGGGCTGATGCGGGTGCGTTCGACGGCTGTTTCCAGCATCTCGGCAATCCTTGCGCGGGCCGCAGTGACCAGCGCAGGATCAAGGCCTGCGACAAGGCTCGCATCGCCGATATCGGTCATTCCTGCGGCAACGGCGATATCCGTGCAGGTCAGTGTGTTGCCGCCAAACACCAGCGCCTCTTGCGTCAGGCGGTAGCCGACAGACCGTGGGCCAACGGCCAGCGCATCCGCCGTGCCATCAACGCGGGTGCCGCCGCCAAGACCGATGGAAAACACATCGGGCATGCGGAAATTGGTGCGTACACCGCCGACATCGACCACGCTTGACGCCTGCCGGGGAAAGCCATGTTGCAGCGCGCCGACATCCGTCGTCGTGCCGCCGATATCGATGACAATGGCGTCCTTCAGCCCCGTCAGGAAGGCGGCACCGCGCATCGAATTGGTCGGGCCAGAGGCAAAGGTCAGCACGGGGAACCGGCGCACCATATCTGCCGCCATCAAGGTCCCGTCATTTTGCGTGACGTAGAACGGGCAGGTCAGCCCGGCCTCAGACAGGGCGCGCCCGAAGGCCGATACCGTCTGATCCGACAGTGTCAGCAGGCTGGCATTCATGATCGCAGCACTTTCGCGTTCCAGCAGGCCGATGCGGCCGATCTCGGATGACATGACAACGGCAAGACCGGGGCAGCGTTCCTGCAAAATATCGCGCGCGCGTTCTTCCATTGCGCGGTTGATGGGTGAGAAGACGGACGAAATCGCCGCAGCGCGGATGCCCTTGCTGTTGATATCATCCGCGACCTTCAGCAGGCCGTCCTCGTCCAATGGCGCAATTTCGCGCCCGTCGAATTCATAACCGCCGTGCAGCAGGTAACGGTGGCCACCGACCTCCGCGATTAGATCCTCGGGCCAGTCCACCATCGGCGGCAGGCAGGCGGTCGCGGGCAGCCCAAGGCGGATCGCGGCGACAGGGTCCAGCGCGCGGCGTTCCACCACGGCATTGGTGAAATGCGTTGTGCCGATCATCGTCACATCAATCGCATCACGCGCAACGCCAGCCTGTGCGATCACGGCTTCCAACGCCTCGCTGATGCCGGTCATGACGTCTTCTGTCGTCATGCGCTTGACGCCTGCCAGCACCCGGCGGCCATCGAGGATCACCGCATCGGTATTGGTGCCGCCGACATCAATGCCCAGTCTGATTACCATTCTTCTTCTCCTTCTTGCTCATGCCGCAGAGGACACGAGGAACTTTGATCGTTCTTCATCGGTGACTTTGGGTTTCTGCGCTTCTTCTTCATCGGTGATGACGGGAATCGCGGAAATAAGGGCGCGGGTGTAAGGGTGGCTGGGGTTCGCAAAGACCTCTGCCGGGGTGCCCTGTTCCACGACCTGCCCGCGCAGCATGATCGCGATGCGCGAACAGAAATTCCGCATCAGCGACAAATCGTGGCTGATGAACAGATAGGTCAGGCCAAGTTCATCGCGCAGCTCTTCCAGCAGGGCGATCACCTTTTTCTGCACAGATACATCCAGCGCCGAGGTCGGTTCATCCAGCACCAACAGGCGCGGATTCGCCGCCAGCGCACGGGCAATCGCCACGCGCTGTTTCTGCCCGCCTGACAATTCATGCGGATAGCGGCTGACATATTCCGCCCCCAACCCGACGCGTTCCAACAGCGCGTCGATCCGTTTGGGATGATCGGACCGTGGCACATCCGAAAATCCGAACGGCACCTGCAAGGTCTGCCCGACTGTGCGTTTAGGGTTCAGCGAGGTGCCGGGGTTCTGATAGACGATCTGCGCAAGTCCACGGTCGGCGCGACCATCAAGCCTGTCGGTCAGGGGCTGCCCATCCAGGATTACCCGGCCCGATGTCGGGCGCATGATGCCCATGACCATCCGGGCGACGGTGGTTTTGCCTGATCCGCTTTCCCCTGCCAGCCCGAAAATCTCACCCTTGGCGATCTCAATATCCACGTCTTTCACGGCGCTGTTGACCAAGGGCGCGCGCAGCAGGCGTCTTTCGGTGAAATCCTTGCCGACGCCTTCCAGCTTGACCAGTGTCTGCTGCGGAATCGTCGGCTGATCCTTGACCTTTGGCCCATAGAGCGGCGGGATCGCGGCGATCAGTTCCCTAGCATAATCCGTGCGCGGGGCCGCAAACAACTGTTTCAACGGTGCATCTTCGACGATGACACCCTTGTGCATGACATAGACCTGATCGGCGGTCATCCGCACCACGCCAAGGTTATGGGTGATCATCAGCAGCGATAGGCCTTCTTCGACCACCAAGGCATTAAGCAGCTTGAGGATCTCATCCTGCGTTGTCACATCCAGCGCCGTGCCCGGTTCATCCGCGATCAGCAGTGTGGGGCGGTTCATCAGCGCCAGCGCGATCAACACCCGCTGGCGCATCCCACCGGACAATTGCGACGGATAGGCGCGCATCACGCGTTCCGGGTCGGACAGTTGCACCTTGCGCAGGACCTGATGGATATGATCGCGGCGCGCGGCGCGGCTGCGCTTTTCGCCTTTGCGTCGATCAGCCCAGTAAAGCACATCCTCCAGATGGGTGCCGATGGAAAACACCGGGTTGAAGGACGACAAAGGGTCCTGCATCACCACGGACATCTCAATGCCCTTCAGCGCCTCGCGAGTGGCCGAGGTTTCCTGCAACAGGTCCTTGCCGCGCCAAAGGATCTTGCCGCTTTCCACGGCGGCATTGCGGGGCAGGGTGTCAAGGATCGCCTTTGACGTCACCGATTTGCCGGACCCGGTTTCACCAATCAGTGCAACGCGCTGACCCTGGTCGATCTTCAGCGACACGTCGCGCAGCACGTGCGTGCGCTGGCCGTAGCTGGTGAAGGACAGGTTGAGGTTCTGAATATCAAGAAGCGCCATCGCCTAAACCTCCACGTCGAACATGTCTCGCAGCCCGTCGCCGAGCAGGTTGAAACCCAGCGTGACGTAAAAAATCCCCAACGCAGGCCCCAACACGCCCCACCAAAGCTCGGGCAGAAACTGGCGACCATCGGCGACCATGGACCCCAGATCAGGGGTCGGCGGGCGCACGCCAAGGCCAAGAAAGGACAGCGTCGCGCCAAACAGGATGATGAAAGCGGCATCCAACGTGGTTTTGACCGAAATCACCGCGATGCAATTGGGCAGGATTTCACGGGTCAGGATATGCCAATGCGATGCGCCGGCAAGGCGCGCGGCCTCGATATAATCCTCTGCAGCGACGGATTTGGCGACGCGGTAGACCAGCCGCGCATGCCATGTCCACCACAGCAACGCGATAGCGATCATCGCATTGATCAGATTAGGGTTCAGGATATTGCCGACTGCCAAAGCCAGGACCAATGGCGGGATCGCCAGCATGACATTGGTGAAACCGGTGATGAAAAACTCTGTCCGACCGCCGAAATAGCCCGCAGCCAGCCCCAGCGCCGCCCCGACCGGCACCGCGACGCCCAGCACGCCGACCACCAGCAACAAAGACACGCGAAATCCATAGATCACCCGCGACAGGATATCACGTCCCACCTTGTCGGTGCCCAGCCAGTGATCGGCATTCGGTGCCGTATGCCTGTTGCTGAAATCCAGCACATTGCCGCTGTGTTCAGGATAGGGCGCGATCCATGGCGCGAAGGCCACGCAGATCAGCACCGACAGGACCATCAGCGCGCCGATGATCGCCACCGGGTTGGACCGGAACCGCAGCCATGCCATCCGGCGCGCGGTCAGGATCACATGAGGTGTTCCCAAGGTGGACATCAGCGTCCCTCCTTCATGCGGATACGGGGGTCGATCAGCCCGACGATGATATCGATCACCAGATTGGCCACGACAAAGAACAGGCCCGACAGCATCACCACCGCCATCACCGCGTTAAGGTCCTTTTGCAGGATTGATTCCAGCCCGTGCGAGGCGAAGCCGCCCCAGGCAAAGACCATCTCGACGACAAAGGCATTGCCGATCAGTGACGCGAATTCCAACCCCATGATGGTCAGCGGCGCGACCGAGGACAGCTTCAGCAGATAGCGGAAGGTCACCACGCGCCCCGGCACCCCGAAACTGCGCAGCGTCTGCACATGGTCGCGGCGCTGGTTCTCAATCATCGCGGAACGGGTGATCCGCATGATCTGCGCAATGCCGGACAACGACAGGGCGATGGCGGGAAATGCCAGATGTTGCAGCGCGCTCCACGTCACATCGAGCCGCCCGGCCAGCAGGCCGTCGATGGTCAGTAGGCCAGTCGGACCGACAGGCGCGCCGATGCCGCGTTCCATCCGGCCAAGGATGGGCCAGTCAGTCAGGTAATAGGCGGCGAATAATTGCAGCAGGATCGCGGCCAGAAAGGCTGGCATTGTCACGCCGATCAGCGAAAACAGGCGCAATACCGTGTCGCCCCAGCGGTTCTGATAGCGCGCCGACAGAACCCCCAGCGGCACACCCAGCACCAGCATCAGCACCAAAGTCGCCAGCACCAGTTCCAGCGTGGCAGGCAGCAGGCCCATGACCTCTGCCGCGACGGGACGTCCGGAAATCAGCGACGTGCCGAAATCACCTTGGACCGCGCCGGTCAGGAAATTGACATATTGCACGGGCAGGGGGTCATCCAACCCCATCTGCGTGCGCATCGCTTCAACCTGTGCGGCACTGGCCGCAGGACCCAATGCCATACGCGCCGGATCGCCGGGCACCACGCGCGCCAGAACGAAAATCATCATCGACAGGACCAGAAGCACGGCAATGAAACCGGCGATCCGCCTGAGGATGAATTCTGCAAAGCTGGGTGGCATGATCTCTCCGGCAGGGGTTCAACTGCCGTCAGCTTGCGGGGTCATGCCGCGATGATCCAGTGGCCAGAGGGTTAGGTTTTGGTGCTTTAGGGATAGGTTTAGGTTGTCAAAATACGGCGGCTGCGCGCGTTATCAATCGCCTGCCGCCGGTCCGCAGCCCCCAGTTTGGCGTAAAGGTTGCGCAGGTGAAATTTGACCGTTGGCAGGCTGATGCGCATTTCGCGGGCCAGTTCCTTGTTGGAACAGCCTTCTGACAGCAACAGCAGCGCGCGCAATTCCTGCCGCGACAAAAGCCCGGTGACCGCCACATCCAGCGCCCCGCGGCGCAGATCGCGCGGCACTGGCCTGCCTTCCATCGGGCCGCCCGCCATGCGCGGATCATCCAGCATGGCCACGACAAGCTGGCGTTCTTCCAGCACCGGCGCGCGGCAGGACCTTGCCGCCGTCACGTCAAGCACATGCGCCAACAGGCGGCGTGCCTCACCGATCTTGCCGCGACGGCGGGCGGACCAGGCCTGCCAGATCGCCAGACATTGCCGCTGCCGCCACGACAGATGCGGATTGGCGGCCAGCATCGCCAGTTGATCACTAAGCGCGGTATCACGCGGACGTTCCAGCAGCTTTTGCCGCAACCAGATCAGCGCCTGCGTCAGATCCTCTGCATCGCGCAGATCGGTCAGGTTTTCACCCGCGCTTTCGATCCAGATATGGCCGATCCGTGTCGCCATTGCCTCTAGCTGGGTACGGGCCTCGCGCCAGCGGTTGGCGGATTGCAGGATCAGAACCTCGCGCTGTTCGACCAGTAGGCGAAACCGCCTTGTGCGCCACATCTGAACCCGCCAGCTGTCGATATATTGCAGCGCCGCCTCGGCCCCGCGCAGTTGCAGCAAGGATTCCGCACCAAAGGCGAGCGCCTGCGCCGCGATGGTCGGCCACAACTCGCCATAGGCAAAACGTTCAAAGGCGGTTTCGGCAAAGCGCGCCATCTTCTCCGAACGGCCCTGTTCATAGGCGACCTGCGCATCCAGCAGTTCCAGAAACAGATCATCCTGCGGCGTGTCAAAGGGCGTCTCATCCAGTTTCTGTCGCGCCAGTTCCAGCCGTGGTTCGGCGTCATTCGGTGCGCCTGCCATCAGATGCATCAGCGCCAGATGGACGTGGATATAAAACGCCAGATAGGGTGCGCCCGCTGCATCATAATGCGCCAGTGCCCTGTCGCCGGTGGCAATCGCCTCGCCCATACGACCGCTGCGGATCTGTTCATCTAGGGCCACGTTATAGACCGATCCGCGCAGCAGATGGTTTTCTGGCGGGGCCTCTGCCAGCAGGGCGGCGAATTCGCCGTAGAAATTCGTGCTGAACGGCTTGTCGCTGTAAACGCCCATCAGCAGGCGCACCATGCGCAATTCGGGTGGGATATTCTGCCGGGTCAGTAATGCAGCGCGGTCAGGCGCTGCCGCCGCATTCAGGATCACCTGTTCGGCGGCATCCAGCAACAGGGCGGCATGGCTGGCTTGCCCGCTTTTCAGCGCCACCATGACCCGCAGCGCCAGCACCGACGGATCGGCGTCCTGACCGAAGGCATCCAGCACGGCGCGCGCCTCTGCCGGGCCTTCCAGATGGCCCAGCATGACGCCGCCGCCGCGTTCCAGGATCGCCAGTGCCCGCCGCCGATGCCCAGCCGCCAATGCCGAACGGATTGCGACGCCGGGTTCGCCTGCGGCCTCTAACAGGCGGCTGGTGCGCGGTTCGACCGCAAGCCCGGCCATGGCATCGCGGAACATCTGCCCAAGCGCCGGGGTGCGATAGGTCCAGCGCCCGCCATTCTGCACGACAAGCGGTTGCAGCCAGTGCAATTCCGCGCAGGCATCGGCGTCAAGCGGGGCCGCGTCCAGCCCGCGCCGGGACAGCGCCAGCGCATGCAGCACCGCGACCGTGCCGCCGTTGATGCTGCCCAGCACAATATCGCGGATATAGGCGGTGGGAATGGACTGGGCGGCAGCATTGGGCATCTGGCGGCTGAAAAACGCCGAGAGCGCGGGCCAACCGCCGCTTTGGTCAAAGGCGGGATCAGCATCCGGTGCCAGAAACAGACCGGCATTGCCGACAATCCGCAGATCACCATACAGCCGCAGCCTGGCGAAATCTGCGATCTGTTGCGGTGCGGCGCTGATGATGATGCGGGTTTTGCCCGGTGGTAAGGCGAACTGCCCGTCGGCGGGCAGATCAATCAGGCTGAGCGGGGCATTTGCAGGCAGATCCTGAGACGCGGTGACCACCTGCGCGCCGGACAGATCCGCAATCCGTGCCAAAAGTGTGGATCGCCCGGTGCCGGGCAGGGCCGAGATCAGCACCAGAGGCTCTGTGCTTGCCAGAATGCTTTTGGCCAGCATCTTGTGCGGCGGATAAAGGCTGAACGGGTCCTGCAAATTCCGGTCTTTCCTGCGGTCAATGAGCCTTGGCTGAACAGATGCCACCAAAACCCGGCCGTTTCAAACCATGCCGCCCTGCCGCCTTAGCCAAAGCTGGTGATTACCGTCGCGCCCAAGGCCTGAAACTTGTCCATGGCCATCAGGGCTGCTGGTGCCTCTGCCAGGCTGATTTTGCCATGCACCAGACGCGCGGGGTCAAGCTTGCCCGATTGCACCATCGCCAGCATCACATCATAGCGATGCGCCTGCATGCCGTGGCTGCCAAGGATCTCCAGCTCGTGCGCAATCACCTTGGCCATCGGGATTTGTGGCGTGGCGTGACCGGCCAGCATCAGCCCGACCTGCACATGTTTGCCGCGCCGTCGCAGGTTCTGGATTGAATTGAAACAAGTTACGGGGCTGCCCAAAGCGTCAATCGACACATGCGCGCCGCCACCGGTGATGTCGATCACCGCCTCGGGCACATCGGCGGTTGTGGCCCCGTTGACGCAGGCGACGGCACCGAGGTCGCGGGCGAAATCCAGCTTGGTTTCGTCGATATCAATGGCCACGACATTCGCACCAATCGCATTAGCGATCATGATCGCCGACAGCCCGACCCCGCCGCAGCCATGCACCGCCACCCATTGGCCGCCTGCCGTGGCCCCCTGATCGACCACCGCGCGGAACGATGTGGCAAAGCGGCAGCCAAGGCTGGCCGCCGTGGCAAAATCCATCGCGTCGGGCAGGGCGACAAGGTTCAGATCGGCGTGGTGGATGCTGACGTATTCAGCAAACGACCCCCAATGCGTGAAACCGGGCTGAAACTGATTATGGCAGACCTGCTGATGCCCGGCCTGACATTCCGGGCAATGACCGCAGCCCCCGACAAAGGGTACCGTGACCCGGTCACCCACCTGCCAGCGGCGCACATCCTTGCCCACCGCCTGCACGATCCCGGCCAGTTCATGGCCCGGCACATGCGGCAGGGTTATATCGGTATCATGCCCCATCCAGCCATGCCAATCGCTGCGGCACAGGCCCGTTGCTTCGAGCTTGATCACCACGTCATGGCGCATCGGTGCCGGGTCCGGCACATCGGCCACTTTCGGGGTCGCACCGAATTTTTCGAACAAAACGGCTTTCATCGGGAAGTCTCCTTTGGGTCGGAAGCTCCAGCCATGCTGCCCACTTTTGGTGCATTGGCATGCTCGACCCTTTTCTTTGCTTGATATTATTGGTCATTATCTGCTCTGCAATGTTACATAAAGACGATAACCGGCTTCATGGATAAATTTGATGCCGCAGGTGCGGTGGTGCTCCTGTGTAGGAGGCAAATGTTCAGCGCGAAGCTCGCGCACAGTCTCTGGCTCACCGCCCCCTTGCTTGGGACGGCTGAAGTGGCCGGAAGAGACGGGCAGTTAAGGCTATCAGACCCAGTTGAAACGCCAATAGCTGGAAATTTGTGCAATGGCCTTCGTTCAATTAAACTGACCATTGAGTTACGAGGAGGCGACTTCAGGATTTCAGTGCATGATAGAGGAGTCAGAAAATGTGCGAGAGTTTGCTTTGGGCCGTTTGTGTAGCGTTGGGAGACGATTAAGTTTGGCAAGTGCAGAAGGGCTACTGATCTATCTTGATGGTCGCCGGTAAAGCGCTGGTCAATATTTTTTGGCTAACGTCACTTCGCGGTAATCGCGTGGTTCGCTCATGAATAGTGGTGAACAATCACAAAATTTGGTGTCAGCTTTAGGTAGGCATGTGATCGATAAAGCAGCCAAATTTCTTCGAAAGCATTAAACGTTGCATCTAAGTGAAGGTAGGTTACGCCGGTTGCATTCTCCCGCAACCAAATTAGGCAAATAAATCAGTCACTTGAAACCCGACAGATTTACCTGTGTATACACACCCCCCAAATACATCAACGCCACATCAACGTGTGACGAGCCCACCGGAAATCCAGGGGGCTTTTCGCGTTGGCGAGGGCAATTCGGCTCTCGCAATATCCCGACCTGATCGCGTTCCGCACCCTACCTGATAGGCTCGGTGTATTCACTCACAAACGCACACCTGCTCCCGTAGCACAGCATAGTCCGCCAGCCATTTTACGATCAGCGCCCTGTCTGGCAGCGCAGCCACCTCGGTAGCCAAAAGGAAACTGACCTTACTGTATGCCCACGATGTTGAGAGAAGATGATTGAACGAACTAGAGCGGGTTGCGTTCAATTGGTTTCATAGCCAGCAGCCTTGAAGAAATTGTAGCATTCCTCGTCAGTGAAGAGGTCACAGACATGACCGACCGCGCGCCTGAGGTCGTCGTAGGTTCGTGCGGCTGCTCTGCGGATCAGGGCCTTGAGTTTGGCGAAGGCCATTTCGATGGGATTGAGATCGGGGCTGTATGGGGGCAGGAAGAGAAACCATGCGCCAACGTCGCGCATGGCCTGCGCGGCCTTCGGGCTTTTGTGAGATGACAAGTTATCCAGAATGATCACATCGCCGGTTTGCAAGGTTGGGACCAGCTGGGTCTCGACATAAAGTTCAAACAACTCCCGGTTGATGAATGTCATCAACATCGCAGCTGACCATGGCACGACTGAAGCTGCCTTGTTCGAGGCATTCTACGGTGAGGCGAAGGACTGGCTTACGGCAGGTTGGCGCGAGATGGCCGCATTCTCGTCTTGTGTGCTGCAGCCGCTTGAATGGGCCGGGCTGCTGATTGAGACCCGCGATGAGAGCCCGGGCAACGCTGCAGCGCAGCTTCACCAGACCGGCCATTCGTGCATCGTGCAGCATCTTCGAAGGGTGAAGGTCAGCAGTGCGGGAGAAACCAGACCCTCGGCGGTGTGCAACCAATGACCGCTAGCAATGGTTTCCAATTTCAGCGAACCGCATCTGCGACAGCGTTTTATTTGGCGACACATGCATCATGTACATATATAGGGTAAAGATGGAACTCGATGTCAACGTTCACCTGAAATACCAACTCTCCGGTCCCACAGACTTGCTCTTGCAGATCGAAATTGCCGACTTGGCCGATCAGAAGCTGCAATCGTCGAAGCTGGACACCTCCGATGTAGATCACATTGCCCATGTCACTGCCGACGAGGGGCTTGGCCAGCGCATATGGATTCGGACTGATGGCGAGTTCCGTTGCGATTACGCGGCGCGTGTCATCATCGATCGTCCGGTGCTTGATATCTCCGTTCTGCAGGCCGTGCCAGCTCACCTTCTGCCGGGTGACACCGTTCGCTACCTTATGCCGTCCAGATATTGCCCCTCAGACGAGTTTCAGTCCTTCGTTGCAGCAGAATTCGGAGATCGCCAAGGCGGGACTCGGATCGCCGCAATGCGAGACTGGATCAACAAAGCCTTCACCTACGTGCCCGGTTCAAGCAACGCTCAGACGACGGCCCTAGACAGCTTTGTTCAACGCCAGGGCGTATGCCGCGACTATGCACACGTTATGATCACCCTGGCGCGCGCATCGGCGATACCTGCCAGATTTGCAAGCGATTATGCTCCTGGAGTGACGCCGCCAGACTTTCATGCGGTGGCTGAAGTCTATCTCGACGGGACATGGCATCTTGTCGATGCCACCGGGATGGCGCCTGCCGACACGATTGCCAGGATCGGCGTTGGGCCGGACGCTGCAGGTGTCGCGTTTCTCAGTGCCTTCGGACAGATCACCCTGATAAAGCAGACAGTGTCCGTGACAGTATAGTTCGACATCACGTCGGAACGCTCGCTTTGCCCAACGCAGGCTTACCATATGGAGCGTGGACGCCCAAGCAAGTGCTCTAGCTGAACCCCCTTGAAGAGCTGGCGTTCGCGTAGTCTGGTGATCGTAGCAATCCACAACCGGAAGCGAACTTTCGCCGCAGCACCAAAAAGGCTCTACAACTGGCTGAAAACTGCCTTGCGGCAGCGCACAGGTCAAGGCCCGGGTCAGACTGCCGCCTGTTGCACCCGGCCCAAACCGAACTCTCGCCCTCTGGTCCAATGCTGCATCGCAGCGTCGTTGAACAGCCATTGGTGCAGCGTGCAGATTTCATTGCTATGCCGGATCATAGTTTGTGCAGCCAATCGCACTTGTCGACATCCAGACCCTGGAGGCCTTGGCTTTGCAAAAGATGTCGTGGTCTTCATGAGCCCGCCGGTATTCCGAGCATGGCCACCACCAGACCTGTCCAGCTGCGTTACTCACCCGCGCCAGATCGCCTCATAATAGTCCATGATCTCAGTTAATCTCTCCAGGCCAAAAAACGGATCATGCCCACCGTGAACGAGCGTCAGATCAAGCCCGCGCAGTTTGGCGAAGGTGTCCAGATAATCCGGTACCGACATGCCCGGCCCGTCATAGATCAGCGGGCCATCATAGATCGCATCGCCTGCAAAAAGGACGCCCGTCGCGCGTTCATATAATCCGATGCCGCCCGGCGAATGGCCGGGCAGGTGGATGATCTCATACAGATGGTCGCCCAGATCGACGGTGTCACCTTCCGCGAGCAGCCCTGTCGCAGGCGCGCCGCGCAAGACGTAGGAACGCGGGTCATACCCCGCATAGGGCAGCGCATCGATCAGCACCTCGTCCAAAGGCGGGTAGCCTGCATCAAGGAACGTCTGGATCAGTCGCGCGGGCATGTCGTCGCGGTAAAGCGATTTGAGGCCGGAGGGGGCGGCCATTTCCTCTGCCTCGGTGGGATGGACCAGACGAAGGTCAAACTCATGCACCCCGCCGATATGGTCGATATGGGTGTGTGACGACACGCAGATGAGTTCCTTCCCCGGATCGGTGCGGAGCGTGTCAAGGAATGGGCGCAAAGGCAC
The DNA here is from genome assembly GCF_046292185.1 of Yoonia sp. Taxonomy (GTDB): domain Bacteria; phylum Pseudomonadota; class Alphaproteobacteria; order Rhodobacterales; family Rhodobacteraceae; genus Yoonia. The sequence continues at coordinate 55,102 of NZ_JBKBQY010000003.1, read as the reverse complement.
GATCCCCATGCCGGTATCAAGGATCATGTCGCGGTCGCGCCCTTGGACCAGAAACATATTGGCCTGTTCCAGCACATGGACATGCGGTTCGAGGATCAGGGTCACATCGGGGCCAACCTGTTTTGCGGTGAACCAGTTATCGGCAACGGGAAGCTGCATGTCAGCGGACTTTCATCAGGGGGCGGGATTCAGTGCCGCCGGTAAACAGGGGCGCGTGCCAGACGAAACTGTCGTTCGCACGGTCCAGAACGGGTTTGCCCATGGCAAAAGGGTCGGTGGCAAGTTCGGCAATGCCCTGCACACCATCCCACGTGCCAAGCGCATAAAAGCTGATGAAGGTATCCCGCACATGCCGGTCGATTGGCGCGAGTCCGATGCCCAGCAGGAAACGATCATCGCTTTCCACCAGCACGCCGGTCATATCGCCCCATGCGATGCGATGCCCGCGCAAGGGGGCGGTAGGAGGTTCGGCCAGCCAAGCCTCGCGATAGTCGGCATGCACGCCATCCTCGATCAGTACGTCACCATCGAACCACATCGCCCCCACATCGGGGCGGGCCACGGCACCTTGCCAGTTGATCGCACGGTGCCATGTGCATTGGCCCCGCGCGACGGTGATCTCGCCCGCGAAACCCTCAGCCCGCAGCAAGGATTGCAGCGTCGCTGCGTCCAGATCGGCAAGACAGCCCTCTTGCAGGGCAGGCAGATCCGCAGGCACCCGCAGATCGGCGAAGAGCGCACCCGCCTGCAACCAATGCACGCGGGTTGTCGTATCCTCGAAATCCGGCGCCCTGATCCAGTCGCGCCGCCAATGGCCTTGCAGATCGGCGGTGGTGATCACGCAGCGGCCACCTGCAACCGGCCCAGTTCAGCGGCGATCTGGTCGGCGGTCACGACAGCGCCAGTCTGCAGATATTCCATCGCGTTCAGCGACGCCTCATGCGCATCCGTCGACGACCCGCCGACGCAATCTCCGACCACGCGGCAATAGTAGTCGCCTTGGTGCCCGTCCGCGAAAGTGTAATGCACGCAGACATCCGTCAGCCCGCCGATCAGGATCAGCGTCTGCGCCTTCAGCCCTTTCAGCAGGATCTCCAGCTCGGTCCCGTAAAACGCGGAATACCGGCGTTTGTGGATGAAGTAGTCACCGGGCTGGCGGCCCATTTCTTCGAAGGCGACGGGCGTGCCGGGTTCGCCGTCCATGCAATGTACATCTTCGGTACCGTCCAGTTCGCGGCCATAATCCACCATATCGCGGCGGTGGATTTCCTGAATGAAAACGACCGGTATACCCGCATCATGGGCGGCATCCACGACGCGGCGCGCGCGGTCCATATTGGCGCGATAGCGGGGCATGACGGGGATGCCCGCCTTGTGGTCCATGAACGCGGATTTCTGGATATCGACGACGATCAGCACAGGCTGGCCGACAAGCATGGGTTGGCGTGGCATTGTGAAACCTCCTTTAATTGCGGGATTGATCCGCGCCCATCAGACGCGGCAGATCGCCCCAACGGGCGACGGCGGAAAAGACGGCGATGGATACGGTGATGAACAGCACGGCCGCCACCGCCATCGTGGGGGTGTAGCCATTGCGCAGCGAATTGAAGATCTGCAGCGTCACGGTTGCATAGGCCGAGGCCGAGACGAAGAACATCACGATGAATTCGTTGAAGCTGAGGACCAGCGCAAAAAAGAACCCCGAGATCGAATAGGGCAAGGTCTGCGGCAAGATCACGGTGCGGAATGTCATCGCCTCGGTCGCGCCCATGGTGGCGGCGGCGTCCAGATGCGCGCGGTCGATCGACTGCAGCCCGATCGAGATGGTCACCAAGGGCAGCGCCAGAAACAGCGTCGCATGGCTGATGATGCCCACCCAGATGGCCCCCAGACTGCCGACAAACGCCCACATGAACCCAAGCCCCACGCCTAATACGATGGGCGGTAGCGCGAAAGGCAGCGACCCGAGTCCCGCCAGCACCTTGGACGCCTTGCTGCCCTTGGCCCAGAGCAGATAGGCCAGCGGCCATGCCAGCAACACCGCCAGCGTCGCGGACCCGAAGGCCACGATCAGCGAATTGCGCAAGGCGCGGACCCAGATAGTTTCGGTTATGAAAAATTCGACGAAGCGCGCGAAATTGGGGTCCTCGGGCGGGAACAGCATGGTGCGCCCGCCGTTCAGCGACGCACCCGCCACCACGATGATCGGCAGGGCCAGCACCAGTCCCGACAGCGCCATGAAGATATGACCGAATGTGCGGCGCATCAGCGGGCCTCCGATTTTTTGGTAAGGAATTGTGCCAGCACCAGAAACAGCGCCGCCGTAACCAGCAGGACCACGGCCTGCGCCGCCCCGAATGGCGCGTCCAGCGTCGCGCCCCGCACGCTTTCATAAACGGCGACTGCGGTCGTCTGCTTGGCGGGTTCGGCGAAAACGACGACGGTGACGTAGCTGCCCAGCAGGAAGACGAACAGCAGTAGCGTCGATCCGATCAGCGGCAATTTCACCGTGGGCAGGATCACCGATGTAATCACTTTTGTCGGCCCTGCACCCATCGTGCGCGCGGCCTCTGTCAGGCTGGGGTCTAGGCGCGACAGCGCGGGATAGAGCAGGATCACCGCATAGGGCCAGACCAGATAGGACATGGTCAGGATCGTCGCGAATTCCGATGTCTTGAATTTCACGTTGCGCGGATTGGCGAGCCCCCATTCGCGCAGCACATCGAACCAGCCTGTGCGCTTGAGCCAGTCGGTCGCGCCCGACACCTCGAACAGCATGGGCAGGCCGGACCGGTTGGACAAAAGCACATCCCAGCCCATGACGATGAACACTTCGGACAAGGACAGGCTGGCAAGGATGAACACCAGCCAGCAGCTTTGCGCGCGCCGTGATTGGCGGGTCAGAAGATAGGTGAACGGAAACGCCGTGGCCACCGCCAGCACCGATGCGATGACGGCATAGTAAAGCGCGTAATGCAGCCGTTGCAGGTGCAGGAACGTCACCTCGTCGGGCCAAAGGGCGCCCACAAAAAACCGCTGGTAATTGGCAAGGGTGAAATCCCATTCCCAGCCCGCGCCTTCGATCTTTTGGCCAAAGGAAATGACGATCACCAGAATGAACGGCGTCACAGCCAGAAACAGGACCAGCGCGCCCAGCGCCCACGTCCCCCATGGCCTGCGCATCTGCGGCACCGGAGCGGTCATCTCCGCCTTGGTGCTGTCGACGGCAGTCATGCGGCGACCTGTTCCGCGATACGCGGAAAGACATGGATCGCTTCTGCAGGCAGGGCGACGGCCACGGCATCACCGATGCGCAAAGGCTGGCCGTTGTCGCTGTCGGTCACGATCATCGGACCGATGGGCGTGTCCAGATGGATGTCGCGCACCGGACCCACGTCACGCACGAACGTCACCTTGGCCGCCAGGCGGTTCGCCTCGCCCGCCAGTACCGCCTTTTCGGGGCGGATCGCGATGCGCACAGGTGATGCGTCGATGAAATTCGCGTGTGGGGTGATCTGCAGCAGATGCGCGCCCAGCCGGACATTGCCGCCTTCGGTCACGCCGTCAAAGAAATTCGCCTTGCCAATGAAATCAGCGACAAAGGCGTTTTCGGGCTGGTGATAGATCGCCTGCGGCGTCCCCACCTGTTCGACGCGGCCCTGCGACATGACGACGATCTGGTCGGCCATGGTCATCGCCTCGTGCTGGTCGTGGGTGACGACGATTGTGGTGATGCCCAAACGCTGCTGCAACTGGCGCAATTCCACCTGCATATCCTCGCGCAGTTTGGCATCCAGCGCGGACATCGGTTCGTCCAGCAAGAACACATCGGGTTCCTGCGCCAAAGCGCGCGCGATGGCGACACGCTGGCGCTGGCCGCCCGACAATTCTCCGATCCGGCGGTCGGCAAAGGCTGCCAATTGCACAAGGTCCAGCAATTCGCGCGCGCGTGCCGCTGCCTGCCCGCGCGGTGTTCCCGCAATGGTCAGTGCGTAGCTGACATTGTCGCTGACGTTCAGATGCGGGAAGAGCGCGAAGGACTGAAACACCATTCCGAATTTGCGTTTATGCGCAGGCAGGCGCGTGATGTCCTGCCCGCGCAAGGAAATCGACCCGGCCGATGGGTCCTCCAGCCCAGCGATCATCCTCAAGAGCGTGGTCTTGCCGCAGCCCGACGGCCCCAGAAGGGCCGTCAATGCGCCGTCGGTAAAATCAAGGCTGACGTTATCGACTGCCCTGACATCGCCATAGGCCTTGCGGATGTACTTGAGGCTGAGGCCGGCCATGTCCCTTAAGCCCCCGCAAGCATGCGGTCCCACGATTCCTTGATGAAGGTTTCCTTGTCGAGGTAAGCCTCATAGGCAGGCCGGATGACGGGGCTCCCAGACACGGAAGCAAACTCTTCCGCCGTCAGGTCCGTGATGGATGCGTCCACCAGCGGGGCCGTGCCGATCATCCGCGACATCAGTGCCTGCGTGGACGGCTGCGAGGTGAAGTTGATGAACTCTGCCGCTTCCGCGCCCTTGTCGGACAGCGACGATAGACACCACGATCCGTAATCTTGCGGGTTGCCTTCCTTGGGAAAGACCGACTGGATCGGGAAACCGTCAGCGGCCATCAGCTGGGCGACATCGTGATAATACTGCCCGCCGATCACATCGCCGTTCTTCATCGACTGTTCCATCTGGCTTTCCGCCGTCCACCACAGCGCGACATTGGGCTTCAGCTCGGCGGCCTTTTCGATCAATGCGACGATGCCGTCCTCGGTCGCGAAAGTGGCCTCGCCTTCAAAGAAGGTCGCGGCGATGATGTCGAGAAGCTGGGAATTGTAGTTTTTGGACAGGCCAAGGCTGGCCTCATAAAGCGAGCTGTCCCAGAAATCGGCCCAGCTTTCCGGCGCGCTGACTTCGTTTGGGTTGATGACCATCGCGCTGAACCACGACAACGCACCGACACCGATCGGGCCAGTGCCATCCTCGAAAATGAAATAGCCGTCCAGATTGGACGCATCCGGTATCGCCGCCATGTCGAGAGGCGAGATCAGCCCACCCAGACGGCTGGCCTTGATCATCGTGTCGCGCGCATAAAGCGAGAGGTCCGTCGGCACCGTGCCTGCAGCGGTCGCCTGTTGCATCGTGACCAGCCAGTCGGTGGAATTGGGCTGCGTGACGCTTTCGACTTCGATCCCAGTGGCGGCAGTAAAGGCGGGGAACACGTGTTCCTTGAAGCTGTTTTCAAAATAGCCGCCGTAAGATGCGACCTTGAGACTGCGGGTCTGCGCGACCAGCGGTGTACCGATGACGCTGCTGGCCAGCGCAAGGCCGCCCGCACTGGCACCGGATTTCAGCAAGCTACGACGGTTCATGGTGTGACGAGACATTGGCTTTCCCCTGATAATGTGACTGATCTAATGACGCCGGGCGCAACAAGCCGCCCCATGGCATCCAGCAGGCCAAAGTCGTGACGATCCTGTCAATGCCGCGCAGCAGCAAAGCCATGCCGCACCTTCATTGGCGCAAAATGCAGGCAGTCTTGACCAAAGGTTAACAAAAAACAGGCATGCCGCCTAAGGCTGGGTCGCAAAGGCGCAGCACTCTTGCCCGGTGCGGGCGGGATGCAGAACGGTAAGGACAACCGTTTTCAAAGGGAGTCGTTTCCATGTCCGATACCGACCAGCACGCCTTGACCATCGCCGAAGCCAACCTGCCCGTCATCGACCTTGGCGGTCTGACCTCGGGCGATCCCGCACAAAAAGCTGCGGTCGCCCGCGCGCTGGGGGATGCCGCGCGCACGTCGGGGTTCTTTTATATCCGCAATCACGGGATCGATCAGGCGCTGATCGACGCGGCCTTTGCCGCATCAAAACAGTTCCACGACCTGCCGCGCCGCAAAAAGATGAAATACTGGTCGGGCTTCACCACCCACCATCGCGGCTATGTCCCGCTGGAGGAAAACGGCGCGAGCTTTCCGAAGCAGATCAATTTCAACGAAGCATGGGACATGTCGTTCGAGGCCGCTGCCGACCATCCCGACTATCTGACGGGCTGGCGGATGACGGGGCCGAACATCTGGCCAGACCTGCCCGGCTGGAAAGAGACGGTCAGCACCTATTACAACGAGATCTTCGCGCTCGGTCTGCGCCTGCTGGATGCGCTGGCCTTGGAACTTGGCGTCGATCCGGCAGAGTTGTTGCAGCACATCACCTGCCCCACCTCGCAACTGCGGCTGCTGCGCTATGTCCCCAACGACATGCCTGCCAACAAGGATGTGGTCGGCATCGCGTCGCATTCGGATTTCGAATGTTTCACGATCCTGATGCAGGGTGGCCCCGGTCTGCAGGTGATGAACGCCGACGACGACTGGATCGAGGCGCCGCCGCTGCCCGGCTGTTTCGTCGTCAACATCGGCGATATCTTCGAGACATGGTCGGGTGGCCAATTCAAATCCACCCAGCACCGCGTCAACAATATAGGGCGCGAACGCTATTCGATGCCTTTGTTCTTCGGGCTGGATTACCACAGCATCGTCGAACCGCTGGCCCAGTTCCGCACACCAGAAACGGTTGCGAAATATCCGCCCATCAAGGCGGGCGAACATCTGATGCGGATGACCGTCAATGCCTTCCGCTATATGGCCGATGCGCGCGCCAAGGGTGAATTCAGCACCGATTACGAAGTCCCCGAGGAAAACCCCTTCAAACGCGAGGCGCGGGTGCTGGTCGCCGAATGACCCCGCATCCCGATTTTGCAGGGCTGGATGTGCCCGAGGTGCTGCCGCTTGGCCCCTATCTGCTGACCATGCTGACAGGGGCCGAGTTGGACGAGGATTTCGCAGCCGTCATGGGGTCTGTCACCGTGCTGCGCGGGTTCTTCGCACCCGGTTGGCCGGATGAGCTAACGTATGAGGATGACCTGACCGACCTGCACTGGCATCACCGCGAATTCACGACGCGGCGGTCCTTTGCATGGATCATCCGAGACGATTCGGGGGTCTATCTGGGCTGCGCCTATCTGTTCCCCGACATCGCGAACACAGGGCGCGGCGAGGTGGTGTTCTGGTTCACCGACACGCCGGACCGACCGTCCCATATCGCAGCCTTCGGCCCGCTGTACCACGCATGGTGGGCAGCGCGATTGCCACAGGGGTATGATCTGCGGCTGTCGCATAATGCCCGTCTGGGGCACTAAAACTTTTGGGCCTCCGGAGGGGATATTTGGACTCGAACGATGTCAGAGGCTTGCGGTATAGGCGCGCCAGCCGCCGAAATCGGTGATGTCCTTGGCGGTCTCGAGCGCCTGAGGTTCGCACAGGAAACCTGACACGGTACTGCCATCCGCCAGCGTCAGCTTGCCGATGCCCAAGGGGGCGGGGATGGCGGTGACGAAGCGGCCAAAGGCGGCATCCGGCAGCGCCCAGATTTCCACCTTGATCGCGGCGCCATCCGCCGCGCGGACCAGCCCCGGTTTGGGTGGCACGGTGCCGTCGAGCGCGTAGAGCCTGTAGGCTGGTTCTGTCGTCGTCTCGCGCAGGAACCGCCCGCCCGCATCGGTCAGCTGGTGATTGAGCGGCATCCCCGTCAGGTGCGCACCAACCACGGCGATCGGGATCATGCCTTTTGGGATGGCGGTTGTGTCGAGCGGAGGGACCTGCGCCTTGATATCGCGACCCATGCCGCAGGCGGCGGATTGGTGCAAGGCGGCGGCGAAAGGCGCAAGGCCGTCGTCGCTGAAGGCGGGGCCGATCAAGGTGACTCCACCGGGCAAACCAGCCGCCGCGATCCCCGCAGGCACGGCGATTGCGGCATAGCCCAGAAGGTTCGCGAAATTGGTATAACGCCCGAAGTGGCTGTTCTTGGTGACCGGATCGGCCAGCATGTCGGCGACGGTGTAGATCGTGGGCGATGTCGGCAGCAACAGAAGATCGACTGCATCCCAGACAGTGGCGACCTGCGCGCGCAGAGCCTCCAGCAGGTAGCGTCCGTTGAAAGCATCGACCGCACTATAGCGACCAGCGGCGCCAATGATCCCGCCCACGGTAGGGTCGAAATCGGCGGCATTGGTGGCGTAGAAGTCCTGCACCGCTGCCAGCCGTTCCGCGACCCAAGGGCCGTCGTAAAGCAGCGCCGCCGCTTCGCGGAATGGCGCGTAGTCGAAGGGCACAATGGTCGCGCCCAGCGCCTCGGCCAGTGCGATGGCGGCGTCGTAGAGCGCCTCAAACCCCGCATTACCATAGAATTCGCGCTCTGCCGCTGCCAGCACCCCGATGCGCGGTTTGGGCCGGATACCGACAGGCTGCGCGGCCCGCGTAAACCCGTCACCCGCATCGACGCCCTCCATCACGGCGCGCACGGCGATGCCATCGCCCACGCAACCGGCAAAGACCGTCACGACATCGACGCTGCGGCAGGCGGGCACGACGCCGGTGTTGGGTACAAGACCCGGTGTGGGTTTGATCCCCACAAGGTTGTTGAAGGCTGCAGGCACGCGGCCTGATCCGGCCGTATCGGTGCCCAGACCGAAGGTCGCGAGGCCCGATGCCACCGCCACAGCCGACCCCGAGGACGACCCGCCAGAGACGTAATCCGCGTTGAACACCGACCGCGGGGCACCGTGGGGCGAGCGTGTGCCGTTCAGCCCTGTAGCGAATTGGTCGAGGTTGGTCTTGCCCACCAGCAAGGCCCCTGCCGCGCGCAGCCGCGCGATCACGGTGGCATCAGCCTTGGGATCATAGGCATAGGCCGGGCAGCCCGCCGTGGTCGGCAAGCCCGCCACGTCGATATTGTCCTTGGCCACATAGGGGATACCCCACAGCGGCAGATCGCGCGGGCCTGCCATCAGATCGCGGGCTGCGGCGCACAAGGCGTCGTCCGTCACTGGCAGAATGAAGATTGCAGGGTCGCTGGCGGTATGACGGCGCCTGATGATCTCCTCTGCCAGATCAAGCGGGGTGGCGCCGTTGGCATAGGCGATGCGGACAGACTCTATCGTAAGGATTTCGGGGAACATCAGTCAGTCTCCAGTATTGCTATCACTTGGCCTGCGCGCAGGGTTTTGCCCGGGGCGGCGACGCATTCGCGCAAGATTCCCGCCGCAGGGGCCAGCACGCGGATTTCCATTTTCATCGATTCCACGATGGCCACCGTATCACCCGCCGCCACATGGTCACCGATGGCGGCGGCGTATTTCCACAGGTTGCCGGGGATGCTGCTTTCCACACCCACATGCCCTGCCGCGATGTCGGAGGCGACGGGTTCCGGCCCGCCATCCTCGCTGACGAAACTGTCAAGGCCAAGAGCCATCCAGCGGGCGCGTTCCGCTTCGAATGCAGCTTGCTGGCGGGTTTTGAAGGCGGTGATACTGCCCGCTGCGGCGGCCTGCCGCGCCTTGTGGTCGGCCCAGCGGAAGGTCGTCTCCTCAATCTTCACCTCATAACCGCCGTGGGGGAAGGCCGCGCGCGCCTCGGTCAGTTCCGTGTGCGAGACGGGGAAGAAGCGGATCTGGTCGAAGAAGCGGAGCAGCCACGGCTGGTCGGCAAAGGCCGCTGTGCGCCGCCAAGTGTTCCAAATCTGGATCGTGCGCCCGAAAAGCTGGTATCCGCCCGGCCCTTCCATCCCGTAGATGCACATATAGGCCCCGCCGATGCCCACGGCGTTTTCGGGCGTCCAAGTGCGGGCGGGGTTGTATTTGGTGGTCACCAGCCGGTGGCGCGGATCAATCGGCGTGGCGACAGGTGCGCCGAGGTAGACATCGCCCAGTCCCAGCACGAGGTAGCTCGCGTCATGGACGATTTTATGCACGGCATCCTCATCCGGCAGTCCGTTGATCCGGCGAATGAAGTCGATATTCGACGGACACCACGGCGCATCTGGGCGCACGAGGTCCTGATAGCGGGTCATCGCCAGTACGGCATCCGGATCGTTCCACGACAGCGGCAGATGCACGATGCGCGATGGCACTGAGACGTCATCTGCGGCGGGCAAGGCGCGTTCGATTTCGGCCAAGGCGTCCAGCAGTTTAGAGCGCTTCAGCTTGGTGCTGTCATAATGGATTTGCAGCGACCTGATACCCGGCGTCACGTCGATCAGCGGCAGGCCGGCGTCCTGTACCGCCTGCATCAGCAGATGCACACGCAGCCGCAGTTCAATGTCCAAGGTCATGTCGCCGTATTCGACCAGCAGGTTGTCGTCGCCCTGACGGCGATAAACCACGGGCACAGGTCCGTCAGGGTCACCCCCCAAAACCGGCGATCCGGCACCGATCACGGCAGGCCCCGCGACAGGATCAGCGGCGCGTGTGGCAGGGATGAACCGCACCCGATCGCCGGGGCGCAGCTGGCCCATTTTCCACAGATCGTCCTTAGCAATCACGGCAGGGCAGGCGAAACCGCCAAGGCTCGGCCCGTCGGGGCCAAGGATGATCGGCATATCTCCGGTGAAATCAATCGCGCCCACCGCATAGGCGTTGTCATGCAGGTTGGAGGGGTGCAACCCCGCCTCTCCCCCATCGGCGCGCGCCCATTTCGGGGCGGGGCCGGTCAGGCGGACACCTGTGCGGTCGGAATTGAAATGTACCTCATAGGCGGTGGCAAAGAGGGTGGCGATATCGCCATCCTGAAAGAAATCGGGCGCGCCATGCGGTCCATAGATCACCGCGATCTCCCAGTCCTGCGTCAGATCGGCAGGCTCGGGCAGTTGCGGCGCACCGACAGGCCCATGGGCCAGCCCCAGCACATCGCCGGTGCGCAGGGTGCCGGTGGCATGGCCGCCGAATTGCCCCAGCGCGAAACAGGCGCGCGACCCCAGAACCTCGGGCGCCGCAAACCCACCCGCGATAGCGAGATAGGCGCGCTGGCCTGCGCCGGTGACCGCGCCAATTGCCAGTACGCTGCCCGCAGGCACATCGACCACCGGACCGACAGGCACACCGTTCAGGTGCATCGCCATCTGCGCACCGGCCAGGGCCACGCGCGCGGCACTGGCAAAGCGCAGGGTCGGCCCGTTGACGGTGAATTCCAGAGCGGCGGTATCGGGATGATTGCCCAGCGCGCAGTTGGCATTGCGAAAGGACCGCGCATCCATCGGGCCGGAGGGCGGCACGCCGACATGCCAGAGGCCCAGACGGCCGGGCAGTTCCTGAAGGCTCGATTGTGCGCCGGGGGCCAACACCTCGATCACCTGCGGATCGAAGGTGAAGGTGTTGAGCGCGGTCGTGGTGACCAGCCCGGAAGCGAGCAAATCCGAGCCCGCAATCGCACGCAGATAGCGCAGGTTGGTTTCCACCCCGCCAATGCGCGTGGCGTCCAGGGCCTGTTGCAGCGCACTGATCGCGGCATCGCGGGTTTCGCCATGCACGATGATCTTGGCCAGCATCGGGTCATAGAACGGGGTGACATCGCTGCCCGTCTCGATCCAACTGTCGATACGGGCATTGGCGGGGAATGTGACCTCGGTCAGACGCCCTGCCGCAGGGCGGAAATTCGCATGGGGGATTTCGGCGTAAAGGCGGGCTTCTATCGCCGCCCCCTGTGGGGGTGGTGCCGTTTCCGGCAGTACCAGATCACCCGCCGCCTGCCGGACCATCCAGTCGACCAGATCGATGCCGCAGACAGCCTCGGTCACCGGATGTTCGACCTGCAGGCGCGTGTTCACCTCGAGGAAAAAGAAATCCTGCCGCATGGGGTCGTAGATGAATTCGACCGTTCCGGCAGAGGCGTAGGCCACAGAGGCACACAGATCGACCGCCGCCTTGTGGAGCGCGCTGCGCACGGCGTCGTTCAGACCGGGGGCTGGCGTTTCCTCGATGACTTTCTGGTTGCGGCGTTGCAGCGAGCAATCGCGTTCGCCCAAGGCCAGCACGCGGCCTTTGCCGTCGCCGAACACCTGCACCTCGACATGGCGGGCCTGTGCGATAAAACGTTCCAGAAAAACGCGCGCGTCTCCGAAACTGGCCGCGGCGGTGCGCTGCACGGCGGCAAAAGCATCGCGCAGGGCGTCCTCGTCCGCACAAAACTGCATCCCGATGCCGCCGCCGCCAGCAGTGCTTTTGAGCATGACCGGATAGCCGATATCGCCTGCCGCCAGCACGGCAGCATCCACATCCGGCAACAGATCGGTGCCAGGCAACAGCGGCACGCCTGCCTTGCGCGCCAGATCGCGGGCGGTATGTTTCGCGCCGAAATCGCGCAGATGCGCGGGGTCAGGCCCGATGAAGGTGATCCCTTCCGCCGCCAGCCGTTCGGCAAATCCTACGGTTTCGGACAAAAACCCATAGCCCGGATGCACCGCCTGCGCGCCGGTTTGCCGGCAAGCGGCGATCACCGCATCCACATCCAGATAGCTTTGCGCGGCAGCTGCAGGCCCGAGCCTGATCGCCTCATCCGCCAGACGCACATGACGCGCGAAACGGTCGGCATCGGACCAGACCGCAACACTCGCAATCCCGATCCGCCGCAGGGTCGCGATGACACGCACGGCAATTTCGCCGCGATTGGCGACCAGAACTTTGTCAAACATGGCTCAACCCCTGATGATGACGCGGCAGGGCGTCGGATCGAAACCGTTGCAGGGGTTGTTGATCTGCGGACAGTTGGAAATCACGCAAAGCACGTCCATTTCCGCGACCAGTTCCAGATGGTCGCCGGGCGCAGAGATGCCGTCATCCACCGTCATCGCCCCATTGGGGCTGATCGGCACGTTCATGAAAAAATTGAGGTTCGGGACGATGTCGCGCTTGGTCATGCCGTGGCGGGCCAGCTCGATGATGAAATTCTCGCGGCAGGCATGCTGGAACCGCGTGTTGTGACCGAACCGCACGGTGTTGCTTTCGCAGGAACAACAGCCGGCAGAGGTATCATGCCGTCCTGCGCTATCGGCGGTCACCCGCAGCATCACGCGGCCAAGGTTGGACATGATCGCCGTGCCGGTAGTGACATAGGCGGCCCCTTGGGCGCGCAACGTGTCTTGGCTGGAATAGCGCTCGGCATGGTCATGGGCGTTGTAGAACAGCGTGTCGATGGCCTGCTGGCCATAGGTATCCTCGATCCGCAGGGTCTGTCCCTTGCGGATGATGCCGGACCAAGGGGCGCGGGCGGGGATGTCGTGGACCGTTTCCATCACAGCGTTCCTTGCAGGCGGGCGTTGTTTTCAAAGCCGCGCCGCGCCTCGGCTGTAGCGGTGCGGCACAGGTCGTCGGCGGCGATGGGCTGCGCGGGCAGGCCAATCACTGACAAATCGGGCGGCACCTTTGCCGCTGCGGGGTCAAGCGGGTGGCGGCAATTCGACAAGGCGATGCACAGGTCCATTTCCGCGCGCAGATCGACCCAGTCGCCCGCCGCCAGCATCGCGGGCCGCCACGTGAACCGCCCTTCGGCATCGACACGGACGGGGGCGAAAAGGTTCAGCACGGCGGGAATATCGCGCCTATCCAGCCCTAGCTTGGCCGCCGCCAGCAGCATGTTGTCGCGCGTGTTGCGCGCGGCATCCCCTGTGTAATCCGCCACGCTTTCGGGGGTGGACCCGCCCGTCAGCACGTCATGCGCGCCACTGCTATCCTCAACCAAGGAGAGTATCACGCGGCCCATGTCCGAGAAAATGACGCGCCCCTTGGTCAGGTCGGTGGTCCATTGCAGTTTCACCGTATCAGGCAGGCAGAGCCGTTCGGTCGTATCGGGCAAGGCCCAAGCGGCGAGCGAAACAGTCGACGCTCCACCGGGGACAAGGCGCAGCACCTCGCCCGCTTTCAGATGCAGCGTGGTGTACCAGCCCCCCGGCACGGTTTCCATCAGGCGGGCGTTCGAAGCAACAGGCGCAGGGCGCGGGCTGGGCTGGGGCAGGGTTTTCGCCTCCATCCCCTCGCGCTGAAAATCAAGGTAGCGCTGGCGGTCAGCGGCGATCTGGTCGGTGGTGCGGCGGATATGCATCTAGTGCCTTTCAATGCTGTCGGGTCGTCCCGCGATCATCAGGTCCAGCGCGGGGTCGTCCCGCAGCGCCGGATTGTCGTAAATCGTGCCACCCCCCGCCACACGCGGCGGCCAGACGGCGATGTCCTTGCCGATCTGCGCACCATAGCGGGCGATCTCCTCGGGCCGTGTGCGGGTGCGTTCGAGTGCTACAATCCGCGTGCCGAGGGTGAACGCCTCGCGCAGATCGTGCGTGACCATCACTACCGTCATCGGCAGAGCGTGCCAAAGCCGCTGCATCAGCGCGTGGATATCGGCGCGGATACCCGGATCAAGCGCGCCGAAAGGTTCATCCAGCAACAGGACACGTGGGTGCATCATCAGCGCCTGCGCGAGGGCAAGGCGTTGCTGCATACCGCCAGACAGTTGGGCGGGATACTTGCCCTCTGCCCCTGCCAGCCCGACATCCGCGATCATCGCGCGGGCGCTGTCCTGCAGAGCGCGTTTGGGCGCGCCGGTCAGTCTGCCCCAGATACACGATCCGGCCATTTCCGGCCCCAGCATCACATTGCCCAGCACGGTCAGATGCGGGAACACCGAATAGCGTTGATAGACGACGCCCCTGTCCGGCCCCGGTTCACGCGGCAGAGGTTCACCGTCTAGCAGGATCGTGCCGCGTGTGGGTTGTTCCTGCCCTAGAAGCAGGCGCAAAAGCGTGGTCTTGCCACAGCCTGACGCGCCGACAAGGGCGACAAAAGACCGAGGCGCGATCTCGATGCTGATATTCTCCAGCACGATCTGGTCGCCGTATTCCTTCCACAGGTTGGTGATGGTCAGGGCGCTCATTTGCCGCCCTCCATGTCGGACCACGGGAACAGCCAGCGGCGCAGACGGTCCAGCCCGTAATCGGCTATTGCCGCCAGAAAGGTGATCCATGCGACATAGGGAAAGATGATGTCCATCGACAGATAGCGCCGCACCAGAAAGATGCGGTAGCCAAGGCCGCTGTCGGATGAAATCGCCTCTGCCGCGATCAGGAACAGGAAAGCCGCCCCCAGTTGCAAACGCAGGCTGACGATCAGGCGCGGCAGCACCTGCGGCAACACCACACGCCAGACGACCAGCCAGCTGTTGGCGGACAGGGTTTCGGCCTTGACGATCTGTTCGCGCGGCAAATCCAGCACGCGCTGCGCCATGTCGCGGATCATCAAGGGGGCGATCCCGATCACGATCAGCGCGATCTTGGAAACCTCGCCCAGACCCAGCACGATGAACAGCACGGGCAGCAAAGCCAAAGGCGGCACCATCGCAACGAACCCCACGAACGGCCCCAGTAGCGCGCGCATTGCGGGAAAGATGCCGATCGCCACACCGACGACCAGCGCCAGCGCCGTGGAAATCCCCAGCCCCGCACCCAGCCGCCGCAGGCTCGCCGCCGTATCGGCCCAGAGCAGGTATTCCCCCGTGCGCCGGTCAGGTGTGAAAGCCATCAGATCAATTGCCGTCGCCATGCTCGACAAGGCCGGCAGGAGCTTATCCGCCGGATTGTCGGCCAGCCGCGCCGCCGACCCCGCCAGATAGGCGACGATCAGTAGCGCGAAAGGTGCCAGCTTGAGCGCCAGAAGCGCCGGCGGCGACAGCCGTTGATTGATCAGACGCATCGTCGCAGCTCTTTACAGCGCGCCGTCGGCGGCCATCTGCATGTATTCCGTGGTAAAGCGGAACTTGATGTTGTCGGGATCACCCAGCAACACACCGCCCGGCAATTCGATGCCCACAGCATCATCGGATGTCGCGGTCGGCGTAAGCAGCCCTTTGTCGAACAGAAAGGCGCGGACAAGGTTCATCGTCTCGGCCAGATCGGCAGAGGCGGTGAACGCAACCGCCGCTGCCGGATCGGCGAACAATTCGGTCGCGGCCATCTGTGCCTCGAACCCCGCCTGATCGGTGCCGGATGCCGCCCCCATCGCCGCGCGCGCCTCGGCCCCTTCGGGGGTATCAGCGGTCATCAGGGTGACGGTTTCATACCAGATACCGGCCAGCGCCTTTCCGAAATCGGGGTTCGCTTCCAGCACATCGGTATTGGCGACCATCAGGTCGATAATCTCGCCGGGGATCATGGCGCTGTCGAAAACCTGCACAGCATCGGGCAGCATCGCGATTTCAGCGACCATCGGATTCCAAGTCACCATCGCGGTCACATCCGCGGTCTGGAACGCGCCGACCATGTCGGGATCGGCGGTGTTGATGACGCTCACATCCCTTTCGGACAGACCAACGGAATCGAGGGCGCGCGCCAGCAGGTAATGCGAGACCGAGAATTCCACTAGATTGACAGGCCGTCCCACGATATCCGTGATGCTCTCGCCATCCTTGAGGAACACGGCGTCATTGCCCGCCGAAAAATCGCCGACGATGACAGCAGTCGTATCGACGCCCCCCGCCGCAGGGATCGACAGCGCATCCATGTTCGTCACCGTTACGGCGTCATAAGCCCCTGCGGTGTACTGGTTAATCGATTCCACGTAATCGTTGAACTGGGTCACGTTGATCGTGATGCCATATTTGTCGGCCCAGTGGTCGACGATGCCGGTATCCTCGGCATAGCCCCAGGGCATCCAGCCGACATAGATCGACCATGCGACGTTGAATTCGGTCTTTTCCTGCGCGGTGACAGGCGCCGCGAAAAAGCTGGCTCCGATGATGGCCAGCAATGGCAGCATTCTGGTTTTCAATGATGACGTCATGACAATCCCTTTCGGTGTGAATGGATTGGTCGCGCGACATCGACGCCAATCCCTTGGCTGTTCGAGGTCTCCCGGGCTTTTATCCCGCCGTGTGCCTGAAGGATTTGTCTGCCCTTTAGGTGCCGCTCTTGGTCCAAGCGCATGTCGCCATGCCGGAACCCTAGCGGCCTTACTCTGTTTTAACCTTCAGGCAGCCAGACGGCGCAGAACAACTGTACCGCAAGCCGGCAAGGCGTACTTGCATCGCAATGCTAAAAGTTTGCGCAACCTGCGCTGCGATGCACGTGTTTTAATCTAAAGACGTCCGAGATCAGCGGGGGTTCGCTGCAAACTCTGAGGGGAAGGTTTCATGTCGAATATACCCAGTAAACGACGCAGTGGACGAGGGACGGCTTATGGCTCAGGCGGCTATATTGCGACGCAGCGGCTTGCACGCATTTTGCGCTATGTGAGTGTCAGCTTCCGTAGACGCCGTCTTGCGAGATCGCGACCGCAGCGAAATTCCGGTTTGCCGCCCTGTCTGCCGAAACAGGGCGAACGGCCCTTACCGGAAACGCGCCGCTTGAGTCGCGTATTCCTCAGTCCCACATCACTTTGCACTCGGTGGCGAAAGCCTGGAAAGACCGAGGTGGTCTGCCGGTCAGATCCAACACGCCGGTCGTCGTCCGATCTTCGGCACCGTCGCGGATGACCAGATCAAGCTGGACGAGGGCGTCGGCATATCCCGGCGGCATGCCAAGAGCGTTCAGGCGAGCCGACAAGGCCTCCGGTTCCAGTGCGACATGGCGTATCTTCCGGCCAGCCGATCCCGAGACGACCGCCGCAATGTCGTCGTAGCTCAGAGCTTCGGGTCCAGTGAGGATGGCGTCCGCATTCATCGCGATATCGGCCGTCAAGGCCGCCACGGCGGCTGCGGCAATATCGTCCGCGTCGATGAACCCGACCCGCCCGCTGCCCGTGGCGCTATAGATCGCGCCCTCCTTGCGGATGGTGTCGCCATGCGCCCCTTCGGTGAAATTCTGCATGAACCACGAAGGCCGCAGAACAGCCCATTCTTCAGCATGTCCGGCTAGCCAGGCGTGGACCTCGCCCATCAACGGGCCACCCGGCTCGAAGAGCGAGGAACTGAGGAGCACAAAGCGCCGCACGCCGCGCGCCATTGCCTGTTCCAGCATTGGCTGCATTACCGCCAGATGATCTGTGCGGTCAGTCGGTGCAACAAGCCATGCGGCGGTGCAGCCATCGAAGGCTTCGACACTGGACAAGTCATCCCAGCCAAAACGCCGGTGCTGCGGCTCATGCGGGGAACGCGTGCCAATGCGGGCGTCGATGCCCGCTGCCGCAAGGCGGGCGACGACACGGCGGCCGGTCTTGCCGGTACCGCCGGTGACGAGGACGGGGCCAATCATGATCCGGCCCCGCCGAAAGTAGCGTTTGCGGCATCGGCGCCGCCCAATGCCGCAAGCACGACCAGCGGATTCCAGTAATCGCGGTACCGCGCAATGCGACCGTCGCGCAGTGTGATGACCGAGACATAGATCTGGTCATAGGGTAAACCCGTTTGCACGCCTCGGCCCTTGCAGGAGAACTCGGCAATCACGGTGTCTCCGGATGGATAAACGGCGTGCAGCTCCATCTCGCCAAGCGAAAGTAACGGGCCGAGCTTCGCCAGATGGCCGGTGAGCGCGTCGCGCCCTTCAAACTTGGTGGGGAGTCCTTCGGGGGCAAACGGAAATTCAAAGACAATGTCGTCGGTGAACATGCCCGGCAGATCGTCCGCAGGGACAAGCCCTGGGCCAAGTGCCGCGCGCAGCAGGCCAGAGAAGGTGTCGAACTTGTCAGTCATGGCAAAACCTCTTACGGTTGGAACGCTATCGTATCGTCCATATGGGAGAGCTTTGGTTGAAACGCAACCGTTCCGACGAAAAAACACGCCGCAAGCCTAGCGGTGCTGCCGTGCCCCGCGCGGATCTGACCGAGGCGCTTTTCCGGGCATTCTTTCAGGATTGGGCCGAACACGGTTTCGCTGCCATCAGCCTTGAACGGGTTGCAGCGAGGGCTGGTGCCGGCAAGGCGGCGATCTACCGCCGCTTCGCCTCGCGCCAGGCCTTTGCTGCGGCGGTTGTTTCTACTTTCGGTCTGGAGATTGCGGTCGCCGCGGATCACGGTGATCTCGAAGCCGATGTTCTGGCGTTTCTCACCCGGCTGCGCGCAGTGCTGCGCCATCCCCTGATCCGCCGTATCCTGCCGGATCTTCACGCCGAGGCGGCACGCTCGCCCGACATGCGCCGGCTCAACACCCAAGTCGCCGAAGCCAGACGCGCGCAGGGAACCCCCATTCTCGACCGGGCCATTGCGCGGGGAGAACTGCGGGAGAGCATAGACAGAGAACTTGCGCTCGATCTCATTCCCGCTTCGCTGTATTGGCGCATGGTGGTGATCGGTCGCACGCCGACGCGGGCGCAGCTTGCACGCGAGGCCGCAATGATTGTCGCGGCTCTGCAGCATTTGGGGTCTGAAGCCGGAGGGAGCAGGCCCCCTTTACTGCGCTGACCTCGCAAACCACGGACGCCAACCTTGGGCGAGAACGTAGGCAAGCAACGTAAGTGCAACCAGAGTGCCGTCGATCATCACGACGGCTGTCGGATTATCCGACGGCATCGGCCCGGAAACGGTTCCGATAAACCCGATATTCATCAGCGTGACCCCGGCCTTGTGCAACAGGATCAGCTCCCACAAGCCCGGCATGCGCCGTGGCCAGATCGCGAGAAGCGCGAAGAGACCGGCAAACACCGCAAAGCCCAGCATTTGCCACGTGCCGACAATCAGCCGGTCGGGAGGGAGCGTTCCGAACTCTGCTGCCGCATTGGCAAAAGCACCCAGGGTTGCGACCGACAACGCGATCATCAGATAGCGTGCGGCTTTGTCCCGCGCCGCTGGAATGGGATCGGCTGCATATCGGGCAGCCATTTGGTTTTCAATCAACATGGTATCTCCTTGTTTGGTTTGCGCCTGTATATCCAAGTGAATGAATTTATAGGTAAAAGTGGCGGCGAGCCTGCGCAGACCTACGCTGCCAAATCAGATTGCCAGATCGTCGATCCAGCTGCCGTGGACGCCCGCCGGCACCCAGATCGGCAGTTCGATTGCGGCGACCGGGCCCGCCTCGATCCTCGTGGCGTCAAGTATCCACAGTTCGGCTGCATCGCTCCGAAGGTCGCTCACATAAGTCAGCAGCCAGCCATGGTCCTCTGCCGTCCCCGCCGGATCGGCGACAAAGCAGGGCTCGCCCGCCATGACGCCATCAGGCAGGGTTAGCAGCGCGCGCCCGCCGGTCCGGACATCATATTTCACAATGCCGCAGCCCCGCTGACCCGCACCGGGGAAAGAGCAGGCATAGACATGGCGACTTTCGCGGCCGGTATGCGCAAGGTTGATCGTCGGGAACTCCACTGTCAGATCGTCCAGCAAGGCCACCGTTGCAGTGCCCGCCTTCGGATCGATCCGCCATTGCCCCCGCACGCACCCATCCGCTGGTGGCGCACCATGCGACGCGACGCCGTTGATAAAGTCGAGCGCTTGGTCCCACGCCGACCGGTCGAAGTATGGCCCCTCGACGATGATCTTGCCATCGGCATCTTCCCAGGCATTGGCGAAGTGCAGCGCGTAGAAGGAGGGTACGTCGATCCAGCGCACGCCGCCCTTGCTGCGGTCGCGCGGCATGACACCGATACGCGCGGGGTAGCTCTCGTTCCATGTGTAAGGAAACGGCTGGTCGACACCAAGATCGAGCACAGCTGAAGGATCAAACCACACGACGAAATTCTCGGTAATCGCAAAGTCATGGATGATCGAGGCAACCGGCCCTTCGATCACCTCGCTGTGGATCAGCGCACCCTTGGCATCAGCGACGTGATAGGTCAGATGCGGGGCCAGTGGCGAGTTGCCGAAGAAGAGCATCTCACCCGTCCGGGGGCAGATCTTCGGATGCGCCGTCATCATCGTGGTCAGCGCACCGCCGAAATCATATGCCCCAAGTGTGTCCAGTTCAGGCGTGATCTCGAACGGCAGGTTCACTTCCTGCAAGGCAAGGATCCGACCCGCATGGGCAATCACGCTGGTCCCGGCGGCGCTGGCGGTCAGGTCGATGGTGCCCTGATCGTTGAAGAGCGGCTTGCCCTCCAGCAGGGCCGGGGT
Source organism: Yoonia sp. (assembly GCF_046292185.1). Taxonomy (GTDB): domain Bacteria; phylum Pseudomonadota; class Alphaproteobacteria; order Rhodobacterales; family Rhodobacteraceae; genus Yoonia. The sequence continues at coordinate 34,262 of NZ_JBKBQY010000003.1, read as the reverse complement.
TTTGACCCAGCGGTTGCGGTACCATTCCGCCCGTCCGCCGGAGATGCGCAGACCATGGACCATGCCCGACCCATAGAACCACGCGCCCGGATTGATCCCTTCCTGCGGATTATGCCCGTTGCGGAAGTAACGCCCTGACAGCACCGGCGGGATCGCCCCGCGGATGGGTAGGTCGAATGCGGTCGTCTCGCTGTTCACCGGGCGGAAATGACCGGAGAGAAACGAGGGTACGGATTCCGATCCGCCTGGCCCTCCGGCGAGTGCTGCGAACGTGGACATTGACGTGGCGACGGCACTGGCGGCAAGGCCGCTGGCCATGCGCAGAATATCGCGGCGTGTGCGGGTCATGACAGGATCCTTTCGGGCAGGGGTTGGGCGCGGCGGCGTTCGACCTTGGCGAGCAGAAAAAGGCTGGCCGTCAAAAGCAGCGCACCGTTCATTGGGTGGAGGGACAAAGGCAACGGATTGCTCCCAGCGGCGAGCACGATCTGGGTCACGTAAAGCAGACAAATCAGTCCGGCCCACCAGTCGAAGCCGCGCAGCCGGTGGATCAGGACGGCACCTGCAAGCAGGGCAAGGACAGGAACCGACAGCGCCCCTCCGATTGCCCCGTGCAATCCCCATAGCGTCTGATCGCGGAACAAGGCGCTGCCAGCGCTCAGGAACTGCGCGAGCAGGCCAAGGGGGAGTACGCGGGCCGAAAGGGTGAACCAGACCGGAGTGCCCCGCGCGAGATCGGTGAAGGTGTCATGTGATTTTTCCATGCTCAGGCCGCCCGACGGTCGTACGCTGCGATCCAGCGGGTCAAGGTTGCGGAATAGTCAGCGCCAGCCGACTCAAACTGAGCATCCGAGAGTTTCATGGCACCATACAGCACGAATGGCTCGGCCCATATGAGCCCGCAGCGGTGCGCCATCGCCCGCAGCGGTATGAACAGATCATCCATCGAAAAGCCGTTGCTGCCTTCGGGGCGGTAGGCTTCGGGGACATTGCCAGCCGTGGCCGTGATCATCAGCGGCGTACCGGCGAGCCGACGCCCCTCATCCTCGAAATGCATGTAGAACATCCGCGTCAGTACGGCGTTCTGCCATGCCTTCAGCAGCGGCGGCGCGGAGTACCATTGCACCGGGAACTGCAGCACGATCCGGTCGGCGGCCAGCAGCCGTGCCGCCTCTGCCGCGCCGTCGCGGGCCATGTCGATCCCGTCCGGATAGGTCGCCTGCATGTCGATCACCTCGACACCGGGAAGCGTGTTGGCGGCTTTTGCCAGAGCGGCATTGGCCCGGGATTGGCTGAGGTTGGGATGGAAGATCAATATCAAGGTGCGGGTCATGGTCATCTCCTGCGTTGCGATACGAGGCAGGATGGGGGAACTAAACAAATCACTCCAATCGATTAATGATCTGATCTATTATCCATCTCATGAATTTACGTGGCCTTGATCTTAACCTTTTGGTGATTCTCGACGCGCTTCTGGACGAAGCGCATGTCAGCCGCGCCGCTGACCGGCTGAACCTGTCGCAACCCGCAGCATCCGCCGCCTTGCAGCGTTGCCGTCACCTGTTCCGGGATGAGCTTCTGGAACGGGGACGCGGAACGATGCGGCTGACGCCTAAGGCGGAAGCCCTGCGCGCGCCGCTGAAATCGCTGCTGGCGGGGATAGGCGACCTTGTCGATCCCGAGGAACCATCTCTCTCAGACCTGCGTCAGACGCTGCGCATCTCAATGGCCGATTATCCGGCGATACTGATAACCGGCCCGCTGCAACGCGCCCTGCAAAGCTCTGCGCCGGGGATCGACCTTATCATCCAGCCCTGGCACGGTGCCGAGGCCGCGGCATCCGCGCTGATCGCCGGAACTACCGACATTGCGATCTCGGTCTTTTCCGGCGCGGATGACGATATACACCAACAGGATTTGCTGACCGAGCATTATGTCCTTGCTCTACGCGCCGGCCATCCGGCAGTCGAGGGGTTCGATCTCGACCGCTGGCTTGCGTTTCCGCATATTCTGGTGTCGGGAAAGGGCGAGGCGCGCAGTCCGCTGGACACCGATCTCGCCCGGATTGGCCGCACCCGGCGGATCGGGCTGGTTCTGCCGAGTTTTGGCTTGGTGCCGCCCCTTTTGCACGGGTCAGACATGATCGCGATGCTGCCGTCGCGCATCGTCGCCGACCGGCAGGACCTGATCAGTCTGCCTGTCCCGATCGCCGCAGCGGGCTTCTCGCTGCAGCTTGGCTGGCACCGCCGCAGGACCAAAGACGCAGGCCTGCGGCATGTGGCGGATCTATTGGCGCAGCTCTTAAGATAGGTTTGCCCCTTGTCCGGCTTTCTTGGCGGTAGCGTCCCTGTGGCCGAAGTTGAAGCCACCATGCGCCATAGTGAATTGGACGGCCCTCACGAGACATCCGTTGGTCCGATGGATGCAGCAGCGCAACTTTCGCATTCCTGCTGTCCGTCCATTTCGCAGCATGTTCGATGAGCGTATGGCGGCAAAGCGGACAAATTCTGACCTCCGGCGGGTGTCTGCTGTGCAGATCAAGCGCCATTCACAAACGCTTTTTATTTCAAATGTCCCGGAGGCCGCGTCCGAGCGCGTCGAATACCGTGCGGCACACAGCTGTGGCACGCAGATCCTCATGCATCACGAGCCACATGCCGGAAGTCGCCGAGATTTCTGGCATCACACGGATCAGGCAGGGTGTGCGCCTTGCAAGCGGCACGTGACAGGGGCCGATGCCGTAGCCTTCCTTAATGGCAGCATATTGGGCAATATTGCTGTCCGTGCGAAGCGCAAAGGCCGCGCGGTTCAGAGCCGGATATCGTTGCGCGAGGGCAAGCGCCGTTGCAGTCTGAGTATCGAAACCGATGAGATCGCGTTCCAGCAGATCTGCCATAGTTTCCGGAGTTCCTTTCCGGGCAAGGTAGTCGCTGTGCGCGTAAAGACCGACCTCGACATCCCGCAGACGCCGGGTCACCAGTGACAGCTGCTTTGGTTCCGCCATGCGGATCGCAATGTCCGCTTGTCTTTGCAGCAAATCCTCGACGGAATGTGACAGGCTCAGATCGATTTCGATTGCCGGATGCGCGCGGCGGATGGATGCCAAGATCGGGGGCAGATACTCGGTCCCGACGATCTCGGTGGCGCTGAGCCGAACCGTACCCGCGACTTCGCTGGTCTGCGAAACAACCCGCCTGATGGCCGCAGAACCTGCCGCGAGGGTCTCGACATGGGGTCGTAAGCGTTCCGCCGTTTCGGTCGGGGACATGCCGCGATGCGTGCGCAGAAACAGCTTTGTCCCGAGGGCCGCTTCCAGCTGATCGATATGCCGGGACACGCTGGGTTGGGTCATTCCAAGCAGACGACCCGCTGCGGAAAGCGAGCCGTTTTCCAGCACGGCGGCAAAGGTCCGATACAAGGTCCAGTCAGGATCTGAGTTCATCTATTTGCGTATAGCGCTTATAAAAATTTCTACAATTTATCTGTAGGCGAAAGTCGCTCAGGTCTAATGACACCCAGAAGACGAGACTGGATCCCGACAATTGAACCGTGCCGGCTGCTGTGTAACTCGGTACCAATCCAAACAAGGAACACGAGATGAAGCTGTATCAAGTGGCCTGGGCCCTCTACCCGCGCCGTATCGCCGTCTATCTTGAGGAAAAGGGGATCGCCGGCATCGAAATGATCAATTTCGATGTCATGAAGGTCTGGCCGGACCCTGTGGTGAAAGAGCTCAGCCCGATAGGCACCCTGCCGATACTCGACATCGGGACGGGCCAGTTGATCCGGACCTCGACCGCAATTCTCGGCTACTTGGAAGACCGGTTCCCGACCCCGGACATGATCGGAGCAACGCCGGAAATCCGAGCGAAAACACGCGAGCTGATGGAGGTTGCAGACGAGGTGAATACGCAGCTCGTTCTCTGGGCAAAAAATGCAAGCCCGCTCTTTGCGCGGAACGGCGGTCAGGATATGAACGCGGCAACGCTTGCCGCCAATGCATATCATGACCGGCTGGCGTTGATGGAACGGTTGCTTGGTGAAGCAGAAGGTCCTTTCGTATCAGGCTCCCGGATTAGCGTTGTGGACTGTGTCCTGATGGCAAGCCTTCAATTCGCCCAAGAGGTCTATTCGGTGCCGATCCCAGATTTCTGTCCAAAGCTGCTCGAATGGCACGACAACTTTTCAAAGCGACCGAGTGCAAAACCTCCCACTTATCCTGAGCCCGTACTCGAACTGTCGCGAAGGCTGCCATCTTTCTGTCCTTCATCCGTTGTGCCACCCTCATAAACGCGATGTGACACGGATGGCGATCTGTTTGTGCGCCTGACAATGCACCCTGCCAGAACTCTGCGGTCCGATGCTGGACTCTACCTTTTCAATAATTCAGTGGTGTCATCTAGGTTGGCCCCACGAAATTTTTCCTACGTAGCCATCCGCTGCTCTGTTTATCTCTAATCTTCGGTGGGCGGGACAAGACGATGATGTAGGATATCCTCCTGAACGAAAAACTGCGGTGCTGAAGCAGATGCATCCGCCGACCGACATGGCCATTCGGCAGTTATCGCAAGAGGAAGTGATTTCCGAGTCGACGCGGCACAAGTTGCGCGCGAAAGCGCGCGGCAAGGGGTTCTGCGTGACTTTCCGGCATGGCAAAGCGATGCACGGGTCTGACGTCACTTGAATGTCGGCTCCCACCTGAACGGCATGTCTGGCCCGCACACGCGGCGAAAGTCCGGAATCCGCCCCCAGGACGGTGCCCGTCTGGCCGTCCGTCTCGGCCGAAAGGAGGCATTCTTCCCACTAGCAATGAATGTCCGGTTACCCAGAAAATGCGCTGCTGCCCTGCCGCGCCAACCACAGGTTAACGACCAGCAGAGTGCCAGAGGTGATGGTGATCGCAATAACGCTCATCGCCATGCCTGTCTGGACTGAACCCTGCTCGAATTGTGAAAACACAAATGTGCCGACGGTGCGCAGGCCGGCAGGCGCAAGCATGATCGAAGCGACCAGTTCGCGCGAAGCGATGGCAAAAACCAACATCATCGCGGCAATCAGTGACGGCGCCATCAGCGGCAGGATGATATGGCGCAGGGCCTGCATCTGATCTGCACCGGCCACGCGCGCGGCATCATCCAGCGAGCCGGATATCTGGCGCAGGCGCGCCACGGCATAGCGGATCGGGTAGGGCAGCAGGATGCCGATATAGGCGATCAGCAAAATCCCCGCAGTGCCATAAAGCGTTACCGGCAGATAAGGCGAATTCCACACCAGAATGATCCCTACCGCCAGCACGATGGCCGGAATGGCATTGGGCAGCACCGAAAGCCCGTCCATCACCACACGCCCCCGACCGGTCCCGCGCACGACGATATAGGCAACCAGCCCGCCAATGACGGCCGTGGCAAATGCGGTTACGACCGCCAGCCAACCGCTGGTCAGCAGGGCCTGACCTGCGTTGCTGCCCGCGCGAAAGATCGGTTCGTAATGGCGGGTGTCGAAGTTTGACCAGCGCAGGCCGCCCGATATCGTGCCCATTATGGATGTCACACCGATGGCCGCGAGCGGAATCACGACGCCGATCAGGGCGACCAGCGTGAACAGGCCCAGCACGGGCCAGCGCCACCGCCCCAGATCGGCCTTGTCGAGATCCGACGGTTTTCCGGTTTGGCTGATATAGGACCGGCGCGTGGCGATCCAGTTTTGCAAAGTGTAGGCTGCCAGCACCATTGCCATCAGGATCACCGACCCAAGTGCCGCACCGGACAGATCAATCGGCCAGTCTGACAGGCGTGTGTAGATGCCCGTCACCAACACCTCGAACCCTGTGCGCGATGCAAGGGCGGCGGGGGTGCCGAATTCCTCGATCGACATGGCGAAAACGATCAGCAGGCTGGCGGCAATCGCGGGGATCGACAAGGGCAGGGTGATCAGGAAAAACGCCTGCAACGGTCGCGCCCCATGCACCCGCGCGGCAGAGGCAAAGCGGCCCCCCACCATTTCCAACGCACGTGACACGGCGAAATAGACCAGCGGAAACAGGTTGAGCGTCATCACAAAGGCGACGCCGGTAAAGCTGAACAGGAAACTGCCCAGATCGAACCCCATGAGCTGGAACAGATAGCCACGCGGCTGCAAGGTCATCATCCACGCAATCGCGGCAATGAACGGCGGGATCAGAAATGGGATTAGAAACAAGACATCCCAGATACGTGCGCCGGGAATTCTGAACAAGCCGCGCAGCACCCCGATAGGCAGGCCAAAGATCAGACAGCCCAGCATGACCGAGAACGCCAGCGCAAGCGTGTTGCGTGCCTGCGTCAGCAGGCGGTCGTTGTCGGTCAGAATCGTAAGGCTGGCGAAAGCATTGGAAAATGACCCGCGCGCGAATTGCGGAAAAACGGCTTGCAGCAAGATGAACAGCACCGGCAGGCCGACAAGGACCAGCAGGGCCACCGCCGCCAAAGTGGTCAGGACAGATTGCGCGCGCAGCATGAAAGGGGGGTCCTTACTGAATGCAAACGGCCCCGAACGCAGGCAGCTCGACCCAGTTCAGCTCAATTTCGTTGAACAGCCAATGCGGGGACCAGAACATCGCCACCGCAGGGCTTTTCTTCAGTGTCGCGGCCTTCAGTTCTGACACCAACGCTCCTTCGCTTCCGGCTGAGATAGGTCGGAAATCCAGTTCTAGCCCGTTGATGATGCGGATGCTGTGCTGGCCCCAATCTGAAGGGTAGTCAAGGATGCGCCCATCCGGCAGCGTGTCCGCCGAGGCCAAGGCTTGAATGCACTCTGCTTCGAGTAATCCCCGCCAGTCAGGTAGGCCCGGACAAAACTCAGTCATATGCGCAGGGTAGACCCAACCCTCTTTCGCCTCTAGCCCGAGTGACCCGATTTCAACGACATTGCCGGTTTCACGCGCCTTTGGCCAGGTCTCGCCGATGTTGCTGAGCCAGATTTCAAGCGCAACATCAAGCGAGCCATCGCTGAGGGCCGTAAACTGAGGCACGTAGCCAGCAGTGACATATTCGACATTGTAACCCATTCTTTGAAGGATGTTTCCGGCTACTTTTGTGGTAATGTGCTGGCCGGTCCATTCGTTTATGGAAAGCTTGATGCGGTCTGAGCTTTCCGGCAGGTCGTCGGCGCTTGCTGCAAATGCAACGCAGCTCAGCGAAACTGAGAGTGCGATCCTGGTCGCGGCGATCCAATTATCTGTGTTTATCATTTTCTTTCCCCGTTTTGTTTTTTTGAAATTATTCGCTTCTTGCTCTGGCGATTAAAATTATTAATGTACAAACCGTGGGGAGGGGGTCAAACTATCATTTATTGTCCTCATGTATAAGCTCTGGTTATGCATCTTCGTTTTCATGAAGCATTGTTGATCTGGGTTCAGGTCGTGCTGTTGCGCCAAAAGAAACGTCGCGACCGGCCTTGTCCCTTGGTCGTAGAACGCGCTCAAAAACCGGGAAACAGCCAGCCACACTTGCCAGTGATGCGTTGCTGCGAGGCCAAAAAGCTCGGAGCATGGAGCGACGCCGCAAATGTCGCTAGATCCACGACTGGAACGCCAGACCGAAGGCATCTCAAGTGAAAGTGACATCGCGCAAAGCTGGCAAGTCTATCGACGATGTGGGGCAATGATCTATGAATATTCGCAATTATCCGCGGGGCGCGGGGTTGAAGGCGAAGCAGCCAGCATCAGGCCCGCAACAATGACGAGCACGGTGCCCAGCAACATCAGAACCCCATAGGGTTCGCCCGCAAACAATGCTGCCGAAACTGCGCCAGCGACTACCTCTATCATCATAAATACCCCGAGCCGTGTCGGGTCCAGATAACGCGCTGCCCACAGGAACCCGGTGAGAGCGACGGCCCACCACCCGACCCCGATAATGATGATGGCTGGAATACCGGTGGAAAAGTCGATTGCGTTCCCGGTCTCTAGGCTCGGGCCCGGCAGAAGGCAGGCCAACAGCACTGCGGTCAAAAGTGCGCCGCCGCTGAAGATGAAATTGCTGCTGTAGGAGTCGAGACGCGAGTAGTTGTAGATGCCCGTGCTCGCGATCGACCACAGAATACCACCCCCCAAGCCGAGCCAATCTCCAATCTGACTCGGCAACGGAATCCCAGTGTTGTCGCCCTTGAGAACCAGGAATACCCCTAACATCCCTAATGACACCACCGCATAGCGTGTCAGCGACGTCGCCTGCTTGAACCATAGACGCGCGATCAGAACGCTCCATACCGGAGTCAGGTAGTACAGGACCACCACCACCATGACATTCCCATACAGCAGACCCGCCGCATATAGGGCAAAGGACGCCCCGCCGAGTCCGTTGGATATGAGCGCGTAACGGTTGGATGAATAAAGGGACGCCCGGTAGCGCCAAGCGGCGGGCGCCAGAACCACGCAGGCGACCATCACGACATACACGGTTCCCCAGACGCCGGCGCCAGTCGATGCTTCAACATAGCGGGCCGGTATCCAATACAAACCCCACATAACAGGGACGAGGAGCGCGACAGAGTGCGCCGTAATCAAATGGCGTGGGGACAACTCGTTCATTCGCAGCGCTCTCTAGGCGCTATTGCTGCCAAACCGTATCTATTGGTCTCGCAAACGAATGTGCGGCTCTCCTGGCAATGTCGTCCCGAGGTGAAAATCACGGCTGCCCCGATCATCGCAATTCATTCCTTACTGCTATAGAGCGCGATGTCGTGTGATCAGCGCTCTCATGACTGACGCAGGGTGAATGGTTCGTGACCAACACCGGCGCTGCAGCCGGTGTTGGTCACTATCGGACCAGTTATCAGGTTCCGATTTTAAGTCCCAGAGCATCGACCACCAGTTTCTGGAAATGATGGACCGGTGCCTCGGTCACCTGGACACGATCACCCCCTACGACGAAACGCCCTTGGTTGTATCCAATGGACTTCAGCCCCTTCTGAACGTTCTCGCAGATGGGGATATCTTCCGCAAACTGGAGGGTGTCGCGCTGGAACCTGATGGTTCCTTCCAGTTCTTCGCTGACGGTGCCGTCCTTGGTGAACCAGTCGTGGCGCTCGTAGGACGTCGTGGGCGTGAGCGGGTCGACGCGCATTACAGAGAGTTGCTCCTCGCCCGGATATACCCAGATCGTCAGATTGGGCCACAGGAACCAGCCACCGTAGCCGTCAATGTCATTCCCGCTCACCTTGTAGGCCTCACTGTCGCGGGTGGTCCGGGTGGAACAATGGCTGGTGAAAATTCCGTTGGAATAAGGGTTGTAGGCTTCGTCGCCAAAATCGACCAGCACGGAAAAGTCTTTGTGTGCCACGGCGCAGTGATAGCACTCCTGAAAGTTCTCGACCAGAATCTTCCAGTTCGCTTGTGGCTCGTATTCCTGACTGGCGGCATACACGAGATCATCCGCATTCGGTACGTAGCCGCGGATCTCCTTCTCCAGTTCAGGAACCTGCTCACGCAGCGATACGGCTTTGCCGTCCAGGTTGACAAAGAGCATGCCGCAGAATTCTTCCAGCGCGACTTCCTTCAACGAAAACTCGCTCTTGTCAAAGTCCTCGATTGACCCTGTTTCGCGCGCGGCGCGCAGGGTGCCATCAAGGTCATAGGTCCATGCGTGGTAAGGGCAGACAATCATCTGCGCTTTGCCGCAACCTTTCAGCAACTCGTGCCCGCGATGTTGACATACATTGTGAAAAGCCCGAACGCGCTCATCCCGCCCCCTGATGATGATCACATTTTGATCATGAACCAATTCAGTTACGTAGTCTCCTGGCTTCCGCACCCGACTCTTGTGACAGACATAGACCCAACTTTTGTAGAAAATTGCTGCCTTCTCCTGTTCAAAAACGTCTTGGTCGTAAAAATACCGTGCCGGAAGCGTATGTGACTTGCTTGGATCTTCAAGGAACGGCTTGTCCTGGTCTTTCTTATCGATAAGTATTGCAGACATGATCTCACCTCTCAATTGTTTCCGTCTGTGACAGTTCGCGTGGGCTCTACGGGCGTTGATACCGAGAAGGTTTGCCGCACGTGACGTAGCGGCAGTTAATTTCTCTGGTGGACTGCCGCGTTGTACAAAGACCAATCTGCCCGTGTGGCACTCTGGCGACAAGCAATGTTATCCGAGCCTTATGGATAAGCTGTCGTTATGCCAGAAACTCTCCGCTTCCACTCTGAAGGTTGGCAATGACGCGCCGTCGATGGCCCGGCTGATTTCGGTGGCGTCGGCGAAAAGCACCAGTGGAGCAGGCAGATCATCGGCCGCCTGCTGAGCTAACGCCTTCGCGGCGGCGGGGATGGCCACCGCGGCTTTCTCGAACCAGAATTGCAAGCGCGCGATTGGCGGTGAGACCGTCGCCAGCTTCGTAAAGCAGGCCGAGATGACAGAAGCCGGTTCAGAGCGACGGCAATGCCGGAAGAATTCGGCAAGGGGATCATGTCGGCGATTGATTTCAACATGGGAATCAGGTCGCGACCCCGGCCCTAAGATCGCGCGTGTCAGGTTTGAAATGGCGGACAAGTTCCTCGCCTACGCCAATCGGTACTCACCGTACGGTGTGGCCGGCCTTCGGTGCAGCCAGACCTGCCACAGGTGCGAGCATCAGCATTCTGGCCTGATCAGCGTGAATGCGGCCCTTTCCGCAGTGTCGAGCTGTGAAACAAGACCGGTTTCCCATGCAAGATAACGACGGCAGGCGTCAAGGTTGCCGTCATGCCGGTCATGAACAAAGAACAAATGGTCGATTGCATCCTTGTCAGGCGGCCGTGGATGAAATTGCTTTTTTCTCGCACCGGCTTCAACAAGCGCCTTGTGTCCGCCTTCGATCCAATCAACGCGACGTGCGCCGAGGGTGGCAAGCTCCACAGCTGCGATGTTTGCGATATCCCTGTCATCGGCAATGATGATGACGCTACGGTCGTTCAGGGGGCCCAGGATGGCGAGCCGGGGACGGATCGACCAGATTGCAGCTTCAACATGTTCTCGCCTATAGGTCATGGACCCGCGCAAATCGATCAGCAGCGCCCCTGCCTTTATCGCCCGAAGCGCCGTACGCGCATCGACAACGCCCGTTCTTTCCGGCACCGGCCTTGGCATCCGTACGGGGATCGCCCGCAGTGCAGCATCGATCATCACCACGGCGGTTTCATAACCTAGCTGCTTGAGCCAGAATGCTGCCAGCGCGGAACGCAGCCCGCCATCGCAGGCAAGAATAATCCGTGACCGGCGCACCCCTACCCAATGATCGGTCGCTTGGACAAGCTGTCCACCCACCACATTCTGTGCGGCGGGCACTGGATCTTTTTGGCATTCGTCCGCACTTCGCAGATCAAAAAGATAGGTGGTCCGCGCTTTGTCCGCCAGCAATTCTGTGGCGTTCTTTCCGTCGATACGATCAATTTCGTAGAGATCCAGCAGACGTGATGCGCGTTGCTTGCTCAGGGATGTTGCGGCTTCGTCAACGACCGGCAAGGGATCGACGGCGTTACCGCGTTCAAGCGATTTGCCTGCAAGCGCCCACCCCTGTGTCCCGTTCTCAAGTGCGAAGATCGGTCCCTCATGCCCGGACAGGTGCAGACCGATTGCGCCGGTGATGCCCCGGGTCCGTCCGGCGCAAGTCACGACGATAGGCTCATCGTCGTTCAGGGTGCCGAGCCGATGGGCCAGTTCACCATTTGGAACGCAGCGCGCACCCGGCACACGCATTTTTGCGTATTCGTCACCGGGCCGCGTATCAAAAAATGCAAAGCGGTGGTTCCTTGTCTGCCAATTGGAAAGCTCTTCCGCCTGCAACATCTTCGGGTGCCAGATCTGCTCGGCAAGTTCACCCAGCACCTTGGACGGGACGTTGACACCTTTATAGAGCGTGAAACCTGCCGATGCCCAAGCCGCGACACCACCGATAATCACCGAAATATTGACATATCCCAGTCCCATAAGCCGCACAGCGGCGCGTTGCGCGACACCGTCGCCGCCATCCAGCAAAATGATTGGCGTCTCATTTCGCGGCACCAGACTGCCGATACGAAGCTCAAGCCTGCTATAGGGCAGTGGAACAGCGAAAAGAGGATGACCCTCTCCGAATTCACCGGCTTCACGCACGTCCAGGAAGGCGCTTTCACCCTTTCCATGCACTACGTCCCGCGCGTCTGTCGCTGCGATAAGTTTCATTCTGACGGTGCTTTCGGTTCCCGACCTGCGAAAAATTCTTCAAAGGCGGCACTGATGAGGTCGGGACGTTGCTCGGCTGGATAATGGCCCGTCGGCACAGAAAAGCCGCGCAGGTCATCAGCCCAGTCAGCCCAAGCCTCCACCGGCGTGAAGTGCCGTCCGCAATGACTGTTTGATCCCCAGATCACAAGCACGGGGCAGGTGATCCTGCGGTTGCCATAGTCGGCGGTATCCATCGCAAGATCTATGGACACTGTCGCGCGGTAATCTTCGCAAATCGCGTGAATCTGCTCGGGCGTTGTGCAGCGGACATATTCCGCCATCGCCTCTGGCGCGAAGATGGACAGGCCGACGCCTTTCTTGTTCAGTTTATACTGGATGTAATAATCGAGATCTGCACAAAGCAGCGTTTCCGGAAATGGTGCCTTTTGCGCCATGAAGAACCAGTGATAGCTTTCCAGTCCCCATCCCATCGTGACATTGGTCAGGACATGATGTGTCGGTACGATATCAAGTGCAGCGAAACGCACGATCCGGCCTGGCTGGTCAAGCGCCATACGAAAACCGACGCGCGCGCCGCGATCATGCCCGGCAAGTGAGAATTTTTCGAATCCAAGTTGTGTCATCAGGGAGAAATTATCCTCGCCCATCGCCCGGAAACTGTAGGCACCATGGTCGTTGCCGCCATCAGGTTTTGCGCTGTCACCGTAACCGCGCAGGTCGGGGGCGATGATGGTCCATTCCTTTGCAAGCTCTGGCGCGATCTTGTGCCAGCTGACATGGGTCAAAGGATTGCCGTGCAATAGCAAAAGCGGTGGACCTTTACCGCCGATTGCCACATTTATTTCGGCACCCTCCGTCTGAATACGCTGGTAACGGAACCCTGACATGAGATCATGATTTGGTATGTGACGGTCAGTCATAGTGATTCCTATTTGTAGACAAAGTCTGTGATTTTTGCGTTATTGGTAGCATTTTTTTTATATTTGTTTTAATATTAATCCAAATTGTTGACAATCGTCAATGCTTGGGTCAACTCTGGTGACATGATAACCCTCTCCTCGCGCCCTCTGTTTCCATGTGCCGACAATCCAAATCAGGAGTAATGCCAATGCGCATCGCCATCCTTGACGACTGGGCTGACAGCGCCCTTGCGATGGCTGACTGGGACAGCCTGCCGGGAGACATCACCGTTTTCCACGATACTTTGCACGACGAAGACGCGCTCGTTGCGCGTCTGGCCCCGTTCGAGGTCATCTGCCTGATGCGTGAACGAAGCAGGATGCCCGCCTCGCTGATTGCGCGGTTACCGCAACTGCGCCTGATCGTCACGACCGGGATGCGCAATCTCGCCCTTGATGTTGAGGCAGCGAAATCGCAGGGGATCGTGGTTTGTGGCACCGATACCCGCAAGACGACCGCATCTGAACTTGCCATGACGCTCCTACTGGCGATGGCCCGCAATCTGATCCCGCAGACCCAATCGATCGCATCGGGCGGGTGGCAGCGCGGGTTGGGGCGCGATCTTGACGGCATGACGCTCGGGCTGATCGGCGCAGGTGCCATTGGGGCGCAGATGGTCGAACGTGCGCGCCCCTTCGGGATGCAGATCCTTGCCTGGTCGCAAAACCTGACCGACGAACGCTGTGCCGAGTTGCAGATCCAGCGCGCGGAAAGTCTGGCGGATCTGATGGCCCGGTCAGATGCGATTTCGATTCATGTCGTGCTGTCTGACCGGACCAGGCATCTTGTCGACAAAACCGCCCTTGCCGCGATGAAACCGGATGCGATGCTGGTGAATACCTCGCGCGGGTCCATTGTCGATACGCAGGCTTTGCTTGATGCGTTGCGCGCGTCCTCTGGCCGGCGTGCTGCGCTGGATGTTTTTGACGTCGAACCGCTGCCCGAAACCGACCCTATACGCGATTCCGCGTTGATCGAGACCGGGCAATTGCTGTTGACGCCGCATATCGGTTACGTGACCGAAGCGACCTGGCGGCTGTTTTATGAACAGACCGTGGCGGCAATCCATGCTTTCTACCACGCAAGGCCCGTGCGACAGCTTTAGATTTGATCAGCAGGTAGGGTCTGACACAGACAAACATTCCAATCTGAAGGCGCAAGACATGATTACCTACAAGATCGCAGCAATCCCGGCGGATGGTATCGGCCCCGAAGTTATTGCTGCGGGGCTACAGGCACTGGAGGTGCTGGCGGCGCGGGACGGCAGCTTTCAGATGAATGTCACCACTTTCAACTGGGGGTCTGACTATTATCGTCGCACGGGGCAGATGATGCCTCCGGACGGGACCGCTCAGCTTAAAGACTTCGATGCGATATTTTTCTGCGCGGTGGGCGCGCCGGATGTCCCCGACCATATCACGCTTTGGGGGTTGCGCCTGCCGATCTGTCAGGGCTTTGATCAATACGCCAATGTGCGCCCCACGCGCATCCTGCCGGGCATCCAGACCCCGCTAAAGGATGTCGGGCCAGGTGATCTTGACTGGGTGATCGTGCGTGAAAATTCCGAAGGCGAATATTCCGGTCACGGCGGTCGTGCACACAAGGGCCTACCGGAGGAAGTCGGCACCGAGGTGGCAATTTTCACGCGCGTAGGTGTGACGCGCATCATGCGTTACGCATTCAGGCAGGCGCAATCCCGCCCGCGCAAATTTCTGACCGTGGTCACGAAATCAAATGCGCAGCGGTTCGGGATGGTGATGTGGGATGAAATTGCAGCCGAGGTCGCGTTAGAATTTCTCGATGTTTCGTGGGACAAGATGTTGGTCGACGCCATGACCGTGCGCATGGTGAAAGACCCCAAAAGTCTGGACACCATCGTCGCCACGAACCTGCATGCGGATATCCTTTCGGATCTGGCGGGTGCTTTGGCGGGCAGCCTGGGTGTCGCACCGACCGCCAATATCGACCCCGAACGACGCTTTCCGTCGATGTTTGAGCCGATCCACGGTTCTGCCTTCGACATTACGGGCAAGGGTATCGCAAATCCGGTCGCGACCTTCTGGACAGCAGCGCAGATGCTTGAACACCTTGGCGAAGACGCGGCGGCAAAGCGTCTTATGCGCGCAGTAGAAGCGGTCTGCGCAAGCGGCGTGATGACACCCGATGTCGGCGGAACCGCAAACACACAGCAGGTCACCGATGCCGTTTGCGAAGCAATCAGGACCACCAATATCTAGACGGCTGGAAAAGCTTACAGTTCGCGAAAACCAAGCGTTTGCATGTCGACGCTTGCAGGGGTGCGGCGCGCTTCACGCGCCCGGGCTACTCCGATGGCGGCTTCAAGGCGATCAACTGCGGCCATGATGTCCGCAAGCCAGGATTTCGCCCGACCGGCAGCCGGCAAAGAGGTAAAGGTTAGTCTGTTGGTAAGATAATCCATAGTATCACCCGTTGTTTACAATGACGGGTAATACACGGTTAAAATTGTGCCGCAATGCAGCATGTGACAGGCCTGATATGCGGCCTTGTCATGGCTCACCTATTTTTCGTCGTCGATTGTAGACATATAACGTATCTTGGCACGCTCTACATGGCGAATGAACGCTTCCTGCGCGCGCAGCTTGTCACCACTCGCAACCGCATCCACCATTTCGGAATGTTCGCGGTTGGAAACTGAAAGGCCCCCAGCCTGAACCAGTGTTCGTGCACGGCAGAGGTGCAGCTTTTTGACGAAACTGCGATATTCATTTGCAAGCACCTTATTTCCGGATGAGGATATAAGATAATCGTGAAATGCCAGATTCTGACGATAATATTCGTCAAATGACTGTTCTTTTGCGAATTTTTCCATCTCGGCCACGAAGTTATACATTGTTTCCAGCATAAGATCATTCAGACGGTCGGTCAGTAAACGGCCAGCCAGCCCGAACAACGCTGCACGGACATCGTATACTTCCAGCGCTTCACGGGTAGAGATTGACCTGACAATGACCCCCCGGTTGCGGACGGACTCCACCATGCCGCGCGCTGCCAGCGTTTGCATTGCTTCGCGTAATGGCCCCCGGCTGGTCCCGAAACGTTGGGCCAGTTCGATTTCGATCAACCGCTCGCCGGGGCGAAGCTCTCCAGCAAGGATCATGCGCTCCAGCGCCTGTTCAATCTGCGCCGTGCGGGATACCGACCGGTCGTCAATTTCGTCGGTGCCGATAACATGTTCTCCTGAAGAGTTCATCTGGACTCCATCGCTCACTGCCATAACACCATAAAACATTAGTGTTTTGTGCTCCATGCCTCGTTTTGTTGCCCCGGTCCAGTCTAAATGGCGTTCAGAATGGCGCGCTCCATCGCGGCAGGGTCGCCGGTGCCCCGGATGTCGGGGGTGCGTGTGTCACTTTGAGACAAGGCCGTCTGCATGGCTTTCAGCAGAATTTCCGACATCCGCAGAGCACCGGCAAGGCCATGGGCATGGCCCAGCCAATCAAACAGCATCCGCGTCGATTCCATCATGGCATAGGGGTTTGCAATGCCTTTGCCCGCGATATCCGGTGCCGAACCATGCGTCGCCTGCGCCATGGCGACAGAGCCACGGCCAATACATAAACCCGGGGCCATTCCCAGACCGCCAACCAGCCCTGCCGCCACATCCGTCAGGATGTCGCCAAACATGTTGGTCGTAACGATCACATCGAAGTTGTGGGGGTCACGCACCAGACGCATGCCCATCGTGTCGACCATCATTTCATCGACGATCACATCGGGGAATTCCTTTGCCACCTCGTAGCAGCCGTCGACAAACATGCCACAACCAAGCTTGAACACGGTGTTCTTATGCACCAGCGTTAACCGCTTTTTGCGTGTCTGCGCGATCTGGAACGCTGCCCGCGCGACCTTTCTTGATCCTTCCAACGATATGACGCGCACTGAAATCGTCATATCGTGGCTGGGGCGAAATTCACCCGCGCCCATGACGACATTGCGATCAGGCTGAAAGCCTTCGTTGTTTTCACGCACGATAACCAGATCGACATTGTCGTGCAGACAGCCAATGTCGGGGAATGACCGGGTGGGGCGCACATTGGCAAAAAGGTCGAAATGCTTACGCAGGATCGGGTGCGGGTTCACCGCTTCCGGCACTCTGGGGTAATCGCGATGGCCGATCGGCCCGAGGATCCAACCGTCAAGCCGTGCCAGCGTTTCCAGCGTGCCAGGCGGCATCGTATGGCCATGCGTATCCAGCGCGCGCCGACCGATCGGCAAGTCGGTCCACGCGATCGGTTGCCCTGCACGCTCTGCTGCGGCGCGGGCGATCCTTACCGAGGCGGGGACGATCTCGTGCCCAATATCATCCCCTTCAAGCACGCCGATCTGCAAGGCACGGTCAGCGGTCATGCCGCCACCGCCCGTTCGCTGGCACAACGCGCAACATCCGCGATATCGCCCAGCTCTGCGCTGCGCCATGCAAGGCGCAGCAGCTTTTCGGTCGCGGCTTCACCAATGACCAACGCGGACTGCACTTTGAACTTCTGATCAATTTGCTCATCGGTCAGCGGCATTTCGCTGCTGCCGATTGTGCGTTCGATATGTTTGTCCATCGTGCTACCGTCTTTGAAGGTGACACGGATCGTAACCGATGCTTCGTGGCAGGTCGCATCCGCGGTCGCATCGATCCGGTCGCGCAGATCAACGACACTGGCATCGTTGACCAGGTCATCGGTAAAGGCGGTCGGGGCGCCGTCCCCGTGCAGCAACGCTGCCGCCGCCGCATGAAAGACGCTGAATTTGCCTTCAAGGCCTGTGCGTGGACTGCGTTTGCCCGTCAGTTCAAGCACCAGTGGATGCGTGGTCAGATGAACGGACGCGATATCCGACACGCGCTCACCGATCTCTTCACGGATCTGCTGGCAGCCGTCTATGGCAGGATGGATCACGATTCCGCAGGCGAAGGGCTTGTAGCTGTTCAGCGCAGATTCCCAGCGTGTCCCAAGTTCGCCAAGGATTTCATTCCAGTCCTGCTTGTCGGACATCACCGTGGCGAAACCGCGCGGTGCTTCTATCGCACGTTCGGAGCTGTCGAAACCGGCCTCTGCCAGTAGGGCCGACATCATCCCGTTCTGTGCGGCGCGACCGGGATGAAAACTCTTGGTCATGGTGCCGAACATTTCGCGCAGACCGGACGACTGGCTTGCCGCCAGGCCAAAAGCCCACTGCATTTTCTGCCGGTCCAGCCCGATGACCTTGCCGATGGCGGCAGCGGCACCGAACACGCCGGCGGTGCCGGTGATGTGCCAGCCCCGATCATAATGATGCGGATAGACGGAATTGCCAATCCGGCATTCGACTTCGACGCCGACGATCAGGGCCGTCAGAAAATCCTCGCCCGACATGGGACGGATTTCCGACAAAGCCAACAAGGCAGATGCGACAGGCCCGGCGGGGTGAATGATGGTTTTCAGATGGGTGTCATCATAGTCCAGAACATGCGATGTGATACCGTTCAGCAAAGCCGCATGGGCGGCGTCCAGCCGCTCGGGGCGGCCCAGAACGGTGGCATCCGCCTTGCCGCTGAACGGGGCTACGGCGCGCAGTGCGGCGTCCACCGTTTCGTGGCGGGCGCCACCAACAGCACAGCCCACCCAGTTCACGAAAGTACGCAAGCCTTCGCGCCGGACCTCTGCTGGAATATCGGCACCTTTCAGTTCTACCACCCACTCGGCCAGCAGGCGGGTGACTTCAGGTGTGCCCGCAGGCGTTTCTTGATGTCCACTCATGATCAGCATTTCCTTTATAGTTAGAGTTCACAACAAACCGCGGGCGATGCCGCCGTCGACATTTAGCGCCTGTCCGGTCACGTAGCTGGCGCAGGGGCTGGCAAGCCACAGCACATTGCGCGCGATTTCGTCGGATGTCCCAAAGCGCTGCATCGGGATCTCGACTGCAAATTCGGCAAGGACGTCATCGCGGCTGCGGTTCTGCTCTGCCGCCATCTTGTCAGCGCGGTTCAGCCATAACGGGGTCAGCGTGCGCCCCGGCGCGATCAGGTTCACGCGGATACCGTCCTCGGCAAGTTCAAGCGCCAGGGTCTTGTTCAGCCCCAACAGGCCGGCCTTGTGGACGTTGGACATGATCTGATGCGCATAGGGCATCTTTGACGCGGCGGCGCCCAGCATCACGATTGCGGGGCGATCCCCCGTGCGCAGCAGCGGGAGCAGCGCCCGGATCGTGCGGACGGTCGACATGATGTTGAACTGGTAATTCCGCAGCCAGTCGTCATCGGACAGATCTGCGAACGCGCTTCTGACAGAGCCGCCGACCGCGCAAACCAGCGCGTCAAGGCCCGACCAATGGTCTGCGACCTGGTCTGCCAGGGCTTCGCCAGCACCATCCTTGGTGACATCGCAGACCAGTTGCAGCGGTGCGCGGCCCGGCTCCGCCGCGATCTTTGCAGCGGCTTTGGCAAGATTTTCGGGACTGCGCGACGCGACAGCCACATGCGCGCCGTCCTGCGCCGCAAGCCGTGCGGTGGCTAGCCCGATACCGTAGTTGGCGCCAACGACAAGAAACCGGCGATGGGCGAGTTCAAGATCCATCTCTGGCACCTCTCAGTGAATTATAAAGGCGGAAAATCAACAGGATCGTTGAAGACACGATCAGAATCCGCATGACATGAAAGGCCGCGACCGTTTCGGCATCAAGGTTCATCACCTTGGCGGTCAGAACCATTTCGGTCACCGCTGCCGGTGCCAAAGCAAGAAAGGCGGTGGTAAAGGGCAGCGCTGACAGGCCGGACATCACCCAGGCGCCAAAGACAGCCGCCAGAACCAGCACGCCGGCCGTGACAAGTGCTGCCGCGGTGACCCGTGGCAAGGCCGTCAAAAGGTTGCGCCGGAACTGACAACCCAGCCAGACACCAAGAAGGATTTGCGCAACCGTGATCATCCAGCCCGGAACGACAAAGGCGCCAAGGCCCGAAACTCCCAGGATCATTCCGGCAATGATCGGCCCGACAAGCCAAGGGTTGGGAATGGGTGTCGACCGTAACAAGACAGCCACCAATGTTGCAAACCCGAGCGCACCAAAGACAGGCAAAAGCGGGCTGATGCCGGTTTCTGTCTGTCCCGCGCCGAACCCGCCTGAAGAAACGAGAACCACAAAAGGCGTGACGGCGACAACCATCGACACGCGCATCGCATGCACCACCGCGATCGAGGACGACACGCCACCGAACTTTTTGGCGATGATTGCCATATCTGCGACGCCCCCTGCAGCGGTGGCAAAGAAGGCGGTGACGGGATCGACCCCCGCCAATCGCCGAAACAAGAATGCGGCAAGCGTCGTCACGCAGATCAGATAAAGCGTCGCGGCAACCATCTGGGGTAAAAGGGCGCTCAGCGCGACGACGCTCGCCGCGGTGAAACGCAGACCGATCGCGAGACCGACCGTGATCTGCGCCATTTCACGCCCGTAGGGCAGGAGGGCAAAGCTCAGCCCCGATGCGGACAGGATCGCAAAGACAAAGAACGGTCCCAGCATCCATGGAAGGGGTATGCCAATGCGCGCCGCGACAGCTCCGGCGACGCCACCTGCGGCATAAACCGGCAGCCGCAAAGCTACGGCACTTGTAAGACTACGTATACCCCCCGGTGCCATCCCCCGGTCCTTACAGCCGGAGCAAGGCCATCAGGCCATGGATATCGGGCAGCTTTTCAAGTTCGGCGACCATAGCCACCACCTCATTGGCCTTGCCGCTGTCCCACTGCGCGAATTGTGCGCATTCCAGAAACTTGTCCGCGACCTCCGCATAACTCATCGGATTTGCGGGGCTGCCTTTGCCGAAATCAGCCATACCACTGATGGTGCGGCCATCGGTCAGTTCGATGTCGATATAGGTTGTCATCAGATGATAACCCGCTGCCTCGGCACGGTCATCGACGACGAAATCCACCTTGGCGATCATATCCCTGACGTCTGGACGCAGCACGGCCTCGTCGGTGAACTCGGTCAGACCTGCCCGACCCTCCAGCAGCAGGATTGCCATGCAGAACTCCATCGAGAATTTCGCCTGCAATTCATTCTGCGGCTGGTGATGGATCAATGCGTTGGGCATGTTGGAATTGGTGCCGATCCGCACACGACGCACGTCTTTTGCCGTGATGTTGTTTTCAGTGATCAGCTGTCTCATCTTGGTCATGCCGGGATGCGTCAGCGACCCCGACGGATGCGGCTTGATCGACACCCCAGGTTCGACGAACGTCCAGGGCGCACCAAGTTTTCCGTCGATCGCAGTTGCATCATAGCCGCCGCCTGCCGCCTTGAAGAACCCGCGAGGCGCTTCAAGGATGTCGCCTGCTGCGGACCAGCCGTAGCTGGCGAATTGCGCGGCAACCACGCCGCTTTCCGATGACCGTCCCGCGTGAAACGGCTTGGTCATCGTGCCAAAGTTTTCACGCAACCCCGCAGATTGGCTGCCTGCAATGGACAAGGCACGCTTCATCGTGGGCAGGTCCAGCCCCATCAGGCGGCCAGCGGCAGACGCGGCAGCGAACGTCCCGCATGTCGCGGTGGCATGGAACCCTTCCTGATAATGGCGGGGATTGATCGCTTCGGCGATCTTGCATTCCACCTCTACACCCAGGTGGTAGGCAAGCATGATGTCTGCCCCTGACGCATTCAGGGTTTCGCCCATAGCAAGCGCGGCTGGCAATGCCGGCGCTGTCGGATGCGTCAGCAAGCCGTAAACGCGGTCTTTCGCGACAGCCAGCTGCGTATCGTCATAATCGTCAGCATGAATACCGACGCCGTTGCAAAACGCAGCAAAGCGCGCCGGGACCTTGAGGTCCGATCCGATGACCGTCGCGGCACCTGTCGGGGTGGAGATATCCGCCACATGGCGCCTGACCAGTTCCCCTGATTTCGCCACCGACCCCGACAAGGCCAGCCCGAGTCCGTCAAGAATTGATTTCTTGCCGTTTGCGACAGCAAGGTCCGGCAGGTCAGCCGACTGAGTCGCAAGGACGAACTGCGCCACTTCCTGGGACAGACCGGCCACTTCGCTGGCACCTGCTGCACCTTTGTTTTCAATCGTCATCCAAATCTCCTTTGTCTTCTTATATTCTCTGCCCACAGCGACTGCCCGGCCTGATTTTCATCTTCGTACTACAATAAAGACGTTATATACACATACTGTCAACATACGTCGATCGGTTGTTTGAGTCCTTTAACGCGAAGAAGCGCCATTATGTCAGCCATATTCGCCATAATAAACTGAATATAGTAGAAATTTAAGCTGTTTGCAAAAATAGCATCGGTATTTCTGACGCCATGCTTCTTGCGTTGCGGCATACACTTTAGGATAGGATCTATGATAAATACGTAAATATTGTTGACAAAAGCCTGCGAGTGCGGGACCGTATGGATGCGATGATCCGCAGACCATCTGTCGTGCAGATGCGGTGCGGCACTTCCGGCAAACCAGTTTGAGGAGGAAACTGACATGAAGTACAATTTTTCACGGCGGCGCATGTTGCAGGTCGCATCGGGTGGCGTTGCGGCGGCAGCTCTTTCGACACCCGCGATCCTGCGGGCCCAAGGCGCGTTTCCGAACCGTCCGATCAATGTCGTGGTGCCGTTTGACACCGGCGGCTACAATGATCGCCTGGCGCGCGCATTCGCACCCTTCCTGCAGGCCGAGCTTGGTCAGCCGCTGACGATCATCAACCGGGGCGGGGCTGGAGCGCTGCTGGGCCATTTGTTCTTCATGCAGCAACCGGTCGATGGCTATACCATACTCTGCACCTCGGCTGCTCCCTATCTGCCGCTAAACATCCTGACGCAGGATGCCAACTTTGCCGTCGAAGACTTTCACATGGTGAACCTGCCATCGCAGGATTATACGCTGCTGGCCACAAGCGCCGGATCCGAGTTTGAAGACATCAATGCTGTGATTGCGCGTTTGCAGGAAGATCCCGGCGGGTTGTCTATCGGTATTCAGGCTGCATCGGCGGATCTGGTGAACCTGAGCATCCTGTGCGACACGAATGACATCGCCTTCGATGATCTGCGTCTGGTGACCTATGATGGTGGCGGGCCCGCGCGCAACGCGGTTGCCGGGGGCGTTGTGGATATCGGGCTGGTCGGTGGCGAAGGCTTTCTGCCCTTGCGTGAACAGGTCCGCCCCCTGCTGACGTTCGACACCCGACAGCGCGATGACTGGGACGGCGCGATCGTCACCGATGTGATGGGGGATGATCCTGCATTCGTGGTTGGATCGCAGCGCGGTTGGGGGATGCATGCTGCATTGCAAGAGGCCGATCCAGAAGCCTTCCAGATTCTGACGGATGCGATCGAAGCAGCCTCTAAAAATCCCGACGCGATCGAGGCTTTGACCACCCAGCAGCTTGCCACAGACTGGTACGGGCCCGAAGAATCCAACCGGATGCTGGCAGCCACGTCCGACGTGATGGAACAATATCTTCATCTGCTGCAAGGTCAGTAACTGCGCTTCACGCTCGCCCGCTCTATGGGCGGGCCACGCTGCCGGGGAAAGGACGTCATGTCGATTTTACCAAACCGCAAAGTGGTCTGGGGTCATCTTGCGCTCGTCGCCGTCATCACGGGGGTCACGGTTGCCTATATCTTCGATGCGCGCGGCGTCTCGACCCGTCCGACAAATCTTTTGCTAATCCAGCCGCTGGCGATCATCATTGTTGTTCTGGCAGCCTTTGTCCTGCCGGGCATTTTCCCGCGCGCGGACAGCGACGAAGCAAAGCTGCATGATGGCGAAACCTGCATGGATCTGACCCGCTCACTGGCCGTCATTGCTGCTCTGGGGTTTCTTGCATTCACGCTTGAACGCATCGGTTTCGACATCGCCACTTTCGCATTCATGGTCGTCACGTTGGCTATCTGCGGCGAAAGACGCTGGTGGGTCAATCTGAGCTTCAGCGCGATTTTCACGGTGGCGCTTATCTATGGCTACGGCGCGATCACTCCCTTTCCCTTTCCTCTTACCATATTGTGAGGCCAGATGATCGAGTTTGACGCCGTTGCAGCGGCTTTCGCACTTTTGACATCGGACGGAAGCGCTTGGCTCTTTCTGATACCCGGTTTGCTGGTGGGGCTGGTGTTCGGTGCTATGCCCGGCATCTCGATCACCATGGCGATGGCTTTTGCGCTTCCTGCAACCTTGTATATGGATTTTCTGCCTGCCATCATCTTTCTGACCGCAATCTACACCGGGGCGGGGTTCGGCGGATCGGTGCCCGCCGTTTTAATGAACATTCCGGGCACGTCATCAGCGTTGGCGACAACCTTTGACGGTTATCCAATGGCGCGGGCAGGGCGCCATAATGAAGCGCTGGGCGTGGCGCTTGCCTCCTCTGTCCTGGGCTGTCTTGGGTCGTATCTCGTCCTTTTTCTGGTAATCGGCCCTGTGGCGGGTCTGGTGCTGAAACTTGGCCCATTGGAAATGTTCGCTGTCGCTGTCTGGGGGATGCTGCTGCTTGGGTCGCTTGCCGGGACATATATCGCGCGGGGCCTGCTCGCCGGAGCCTTTGGTGTCCTGCTGGGCACGATCGGCTTCAACTCCGCCGGGTTTGTCCGTGGCACGATGGGAGTGCCTTGGTTGCTGGATGGTGTGCCGCAGATCCCGGCCATGATGGGGCTGCTAGCGGCCAGCCAGCTGATCGCCTTGGTTAATACCACCTATCTGATCTCTGACGAAAGCGCGCGTACGATCAGCTTTCGCAAGACACTGTCAGGCTTCAGACTCGCGTTGCAATACCCCAGGATTATCTTGCGCGGGTCGGTGATAGGTGTGGTGATCGGCTCGATTCCGGGCGTCGGCTCGTCGATATCGAACCTGTTGTCCTATTCTGAAACCCGGCGCAATTCGGATGACCCGGACTCCTTCGGCCAAGGCAACCCGCAAGGCGTGATCGCTGCCGAAGCTGCGAATTCTTCCTCTGAAGGGGGGGCGATGGGCACGATGCTCGCACTGGGAATTCCTGGCGGCGGCGCGACGGCCATCCTGCTGGCAGCTTTTGCTATGCACAATATCGTGGGTGGCCCAAGCTTTATCGCCAACAACAAGGACATCGTTTATGCACTGATCTTTTCAAACTTTGCTCAGGCTGTCCTGCTTTTGTTCGTCGGCCTCGGCTTTGTCTATTTCGCCAGCTACATTGTCAGGGTGCCGTTACGGTTCCTGATCCCCAGCGTGCTGGTCGTGTCGAATTTCGGAGCATATGCCATCGAAGGCAGCGCGGCGGGCCCGATCACGCTCTGGGTGTTTGCGATTCTGGGCTGGGCGATGATGCGCTATGGGTATCCCGTCGCGGCGGCGGTGGTGGGCCTGTTGCTGGGCGGACTGCTGGAAAGCAACCTGTTGCGCACGTATCAGATCAGTGGTGGCGATTACATGTCCTATGCTGCCGAGCGCCCTGCCGCGCTGGTCGTGTTCGGGTTGATGATCTTGTCACTTGGCCTGCAAGCCATTTCAAAGCGTCGCCGTGCCCGAAAGCTGGCTTCAATCAAGCCGAAATAGTCGATGCGCGCGCAACTTACATCCGGCGACGGATCAGTGCGCGGCGCGCCAAAAAAGGAAAAAGCTCATGCTGTCATCAATCGACGAACGCCCTGTCATCGCTGTGATCCCCGGCGATCCGACCGGCATCGGTCCGGAACAGACAGCGCGTATTCTGTCCCGTGCGGAAACCCACAAGATCGCGCGCGTTCTCTTGGTCGGTGATCTGCGGGTGCTGGAACTGGGCATGCGCCAGGCAGGTGTAACGCTGCCGATCAAGGTCATTCAGGATGCGCGTGACGCGGATTACGGTGCTGACGCGATCCCCATGCTTAACTTGGGCAATATTGACCCTTCCGAACTGCTGCTTGGTGCTCCGGACGCCGACATCGGACGCTGCGTCGGGCAGACCCTCTCGGCAGCGGTGGGTCTGGCACGACAGGGGCATGTGCAGGGGGTCTGCTTTGCGCCTTTGCACAAAAAAGCGATGTATGACGGCGGGTGGAGGTTCGCGGACGAACATCAGCTTTTCGCGCATCTGATGGAGCACAAGGGGCCGTTCCGCGAAATGAACGTCCTTGAGGGACAATGGATGAGCAGGGTCACATCACATGTGTCGCTGCGTGGCGCGCTGGATGAAATCACCTATGACAACATCTGTGCATCGCTGCAATTGACCGATCGTGTTCTGCGCAACGCTGGTATGGAAAACCCCCGCATTGCGGTGGCGGCGCTGAACCCGCACGGGGGTGAAGGCGGGTTGTTCGGTGATGAAGAAATCAAGATCATCGCGCCTGCGGTGCGCGATATGGCCGCGACAGGCATTAATTGCAAAGGGCCGTTTCCGTCCGACACTGTCTATCTCAAGGCTTTTGCCGGCGAATATGACAGCGTGCTGGCAATGTATCACGATCAGGGTCAGATCGCGACCAAACTGCGCGGTTTCAACAAAGGCGTCACGGTCACAACCGGCCTTGCTGCGGTTTTCACCACACCGGCGCATGGCACCGCCTATGACATCGTCGGTCAGGGGATCGCAGATACCGGTGCATTCGAAAACGCGCTGGCGCTTGCCGCAAGGCTGGCCAAAACGCAGACCAAGCGGAAAACAAAAGGATCAGTGGCATGACCAATTCCTATCGCATCGCAGTGATCGCCGGTGACGGCATCGGCACCGAAGTTATGCCTGAGGGTATTCGCGTGCTCGACGCGGCGGCAAAACGCTACAAGCTGGATCTGCATTTTGATCACTTCGATTTTTCGTCCTGTGATTATTACGCCAGACACGGCCAAATGCTGCCTGACAACTGGAAGACACAGATCGGTGGGCATGATGCCATCTTTTTCGGTGCCGTCGGTATGCCTGAGCAAGTGCCTGACCACATCTCGCTTTGGGGGTCGCTGCTGCAATTCCGGCGCGAGTTCGACCAATACGTCAGCTTGCGACCGGCAAGGCTGATGCCGGGGGTGAAATCCCCGCTGGCAGGGCGTGGGCCGGGCGACATCGACATGATGATTGTGCGCGAAAATACCGAAGGTGAATATTCCTCGATCGGCGGCAAGATGTTTCCGGGCACCGACCGCGAAATCGTCATGCAGGAAACTGTAATGACGCGGATCGGTGTGGACCGCATTCTACGCTATGCGTTCGAGCTTGCACAAAAGCGCAGTGGCAAGCTTACTTCTGCCACCAAATCAAATGGCATTTCCATCACCATGCCATATTGGGATGAACGCGTTGTCGAAGTCGCGAAAGATTATGCCGACGTCAGTGTCGATAAATATCACATTGATATTCTGACGGCCTTGTTCGTGCTGCGGCCCCATGTTTTCGACGTTGTTGTCGCGTCGAACCTGTTCGGTGACATCTTATCCGACCTTGGGCCGGCCTGCACCGGTACCATCGGCATCGCGCCGTCAGGGAATATCAATCCTGAACGGAGGTTCCCGTCGCTGTTCGAACCGGTCCATGGTTCAGCCCCTGACATCGCGGGTCAGGGGATCGCGAACCCCATTGGTCAGATCTGGGCCGCTTCGATGATGCTTGACCATCTGGGACAGCCAGAAGCCGCCGCAGGCATTGTTTCAGCTATCGAAAAGGTGCTTGCGGAACCGGGTCTTCGTACCCGTGATCTTGAAGGTACGGCGGACACGAAAACATGCGGTATGGCTGTGGCAGATGCTCTTGCGTAACAACGGATGATGAATGACCAGCCGTCGTCGCCTTCTGATAGATCAGCCGCCACGACGCATAGGTTGGCGCTGTTGCGTACTAACGGCAGCGGTCGCATCAACGTTCGGTGCGCTGGCATGGATTGGCGGCTTGCCGGTGCCTTGGTTGCTGGGCGCCCTTTTCGGTACGGCGGCTTTTACGCTCGGCGGCGTCAGACTTGGCGTCCCTGTGCCGATGAAGGCCGCCTCTCATGGCTGCATCGGACTGATACTCGGCGCGTCGATCGAACCTGAAACCTTTGCCAGAGCAGCGCAATGGCCACTCACGCTGCTTGTACTTTCGGTCGGAATGATCTTCATCACGACGATCTGTGCTGTCTATTACATCCGTGTGGCAGGTTTCGACCGGCTGACGGCCACCGCCGCATCGCTGACGGGCGGATTGACCAATATCGTCGCGATTGCCATCCAGATGGGAGCCAACCCACCCGGCACGGTCATCGGACAATTGTTCCGGCTGACATCGGTGGTCGTCCTATTGCCGTTGATTTACACCCGCTGGCTCGGCGCGTCCGCAGAGGTCGCAACGATGGATGCCATGCAGACACTGTCCAGCAGCAATCTGTGGATGCTGCCGCTGGCGTGGCCTGCCTATTTTTTGGCCCGGAGATGTCATTTGCCGGTGCCTGACATGATGGGTCCGTTTCTGCTTTCAGCAGGATTTGCTGTCGCAGGTTATGGCATCGTGCTGCCGGACTGGCTTTTTGCGGCGGTCTTCCTCTTCGTCGGCGCATCCATCGGCACGAGATTTTACGGGTTGAAGTCGCAGAGCTTGGTCAGGATCGGCGGGCACGGGGCGGTTGCCACCTTTATTCTGCTCGTTAGCTCGGCGGTCGTGGCTTATCCCTTCAGTCTTGTGGCGGGGGTGCCGTTTCATGTCGCGCTGCTGGCGGTCGCGCCGGGCGGCGTTGCTGAAATCGCCATCCTGGCGACGGTCTTGGGCGTCGACCCGGTCTTTGTTACTTTTCACCAGGTCTTCCGAAACATTGTCCTGAATAGCGCCGCGCCTTTTGTACTGGCCCGGCTCAGGTGATGGTCATCCATTGATGGGCGGCTTTCGGTCGTTTGTCTGTCCTCGTTCATGCGACTCTAGGCTTGGCGTGCACAAGTGCCGGAACGGAACGCTGATCTGAGCGTTGCAATGACAATTCCGTTTCAATCGCTTCATGATGGCCATGTGAAGGACCTTTCCAATGCAGATCGCTTTTCTTTACATTGTGACAGCAGCAATATTTCTGATCATCGACGCGATCATGCTAAGCTTGGTTATGAAGCCGCTCTTCAAACGCCATGTCGGCCCGTTGATGGCTGAGCCTGTCCGCCTCACGCCTGCGGCGATCTTTTATCTGTTCTACGTGGGCGGCGTGGTGGCGCTTGTTTCTGTGCCGGCGTTGCGCGATGGCGGTGGCGTATTGGGGCCGGCGCTTCTGATCGGCCTGATGGCATATGGCACTTATGAGTTCACCAGCTATGCCGTGATGCGGGACTGGCACTGGACGATGGTGGTAACAGATACGCTGTGGGGCGGTGCTTTGACGGCGGGATCGGCTTGGGCTGGGGTTGCTATCACGAGTGCAATCATAGGCTGAGCCTTGGCAAGCGATCAGCGCGGTGCGAGGCTGTCGTAGGAGCCCGACCGAAATCAACTTCAAAGCCACATTTTCAGTGTCGTCATAAGTTTTCGGGGCCGCCATCAATCTACGTAGGCTAACTTCAGGGGAGCGGCCACATTGTTAAAAAATACTTGCTGTGATGTATATAATAGTATTTATTTGAGGTGGGTCCGGAGGGGGCCGGTGAGATCTGGGGAGGATTTCCTATGCTTAAAAGAACTTTGCTGGGCAGCGTTGCTGTCTTTACTCTTGGTGCTGCTGCCGTAAACGCGCAGACCATCGGCTTTTCGCAGATTGGCTCGGAATCCGGCTGGCGCGCTGCGGAAACCACTGTGACAATGCAAGAGGCCGAAGCCCGGGGCATTGATCTGCGATTCTCGGACGCCCAGCAGCGTCAGGAAAACCAGATTGCAGCGCTACGATCCTTTATTGCGCAGGGCGTTGATGCAATCCTGCTGGCACCCGTCGTGGCCACCGGCTGGGACTCCGTGCTTGAAGAGGCTGCAGAAGCAGAGATTCCTGTCGTCCTGCTGGACCGGATGGTCGACAGTGACCCGGACCTTTATCTGACTGCTGTCGGTTCTGATCTGGTCCATGAAGGCCGCGTCGCCGGCGAATGGCTGGTCGAGGCCGTGGACGGTGCCGCATGCCGTGTCGTCGAATTGCAGGGTACAACTGGATCTTCGCCCGCGATTGACCGCAAAAATGGCTTTGAACAGGGTATTGAAGGCGCCGACAACATTGAGATCGTGCGCAGTCAGACCGGTGACTTCACCCGCACCCGGGGCAAGGAAGTCATGGAAAGCTTCCTTCAGGCAGAAAATGGCGGCGCGGATATCTGTGCGCTTTATGCCCATAACGACGATATGGCTGTCGGCGCTATTCAGGCCATCAAAGAGGCTGGCCTGACCCCTGGCACCGACATTCTTGTCGTCTCCATTGATGCTGTGCCGGATATCTTTCTTGCACTGGCCGCAGGCGAGGCGAATGCCACCGTGGAACTGACACCCAATATGGCAGGCCCTGCCTTTGATGCGCTGGAGGCTTATTTCGCCGATAGCACGATGCCTGAAAAGTTTATCCAGACGGAATCGCGGCTTTATACGCAAGCTGATGATCCAGCCGGTGAATATGAGGCCCGCAAAGATCTGGGTTACTGATATTTTAACGGTAGAGGCTTGGGGCGCGGCGAAAGCTGCGTCCCGGCTGTATCCTGTCCCCTGACATTGCAAGACCCGGGAGGCATCTGATGCTACTCGCGACACGCGACCTGACCAAGGCCTTTCCCGGTACAAAGGCGTTGGATGCCGTCAGTTTCGGCCTTAAAGCAGGTGAGGTTCATGCCTTGCTGGGCGAAAATGGTGCTGGAAAATCGACCCTCATCAAATGCCTGACCGGCGCGTATAAGCGCGATTCCGGTGATATTTTGTTCGAAGGCCAGACGATAAACCCGCAAAGCACGCTTGAAGCCCAAGCCATCGGCATTGGTACTGTGTATCAAGAAGTGAATTTGCTGCCCAATCTGACGGTTGCAGAAAACCTGACCTTAGGCCATCAGCCGCGCCGCCTTGGGATGATCCGTTCGCGTGCGATGATCGCACAGGCGGATGAAATGCTGGTGGGATACGGGCTTGATATCGATGTGCGCCGCACGCTGGACCAGTATTCCGTCGCAGTGCAGCAGATCGTGGCGATTGCCCGTGCCGTACACCTGTCGGGGCGAGTTCTTATCTTGGATGAACCCACCGCCAGCCTTGATGCGCGTGAAGTGCAGATGCTGTTTGATGTCGTGCGCGACCTGCGCGCGCGGGGTCTGGGGATCATCTTTATTTCGCATTTTCTAGATCAGGTGTTTGAAATTTCAGATCGCCTGACGATCCTGCGCAATGGGAAGCATATCGCGACCCATGACGCGGCAGAGGTTGACCGCATGCAGCTGATCACCCTGATGCTGGGCCATGAATTGCAGCAGGAAACTGCCACACGTGCACGCCCGGCTGTGGACAGCACGGATGCTATCCGCTTTTCCGGCGTTGGGCGGCGGGGCCGGATCGCCCCCTTTGATCTGACCGTTCACAAGGGCGAGGTAATTGGCATGGCGGGCCTGCTTGGGTCAGGCCGCACCGAAAGCGCCGAGGTCATGTTCGGCGCAGTCCCCAGCGACAGCGGCACGGCCGAAGACAGCAAAGGCGTGCTCGACCTGCGCAATGCGCGCGCTGCCATTGCTGCCGGTTTTGCCTTTGCGCCCGAGGATCGCAAGACCGACGGGATCATCGCGGACCTCAGCGTACGCGAAAACATCATTCTTGCCCTTCAGGCGCGGCGCGGCTGGTCGCGCCCGATCCCGCAGGCCGAACAGATCCGCATGGCGAATAACTATATCGCCCGGCTCGATATCCGCACGCCGGACGCGGAAAAACCTGTCGGCCTGTTGTCGGGTGGCAACCAGCAAAAAGTGATTCTGGCACGTTGGCTGGCGACCAATCCGCGTTTCCTTATTCTTGATGAACCGACCCGCGGGATCGACGTGGGCGCCCATGCCGAAATTCTGCGCCTGATTGAAGAGGTCGTCGCAGAAGGCATGTCGATCCTTGTCATCTCATCGGAGCTGGATGAATTGGTCGCCGTGTCGCACCGGGTGATCGTCGTGCGCGATCGGCAGCATGTTTCAGAATTGACAGGGGAAGATGTGACCAGCGATACAATTGTCCGCGCGATTGCCGCACCAGAGGTGGTGACATGAAGATTGTCCTGCGTCGCATTGCGCCCCAATTGCTGACACTGGCTGCCGTGATCGTGCTGGTCAGCATCTATTTCCCCAGTTTCTGGCAGATCGTTTATGTCAACGACCGGCTGGTCGGCATTCCGATTGACGTGATCAAACGTGGCGCTCCCGTCGCTCTGCTCGCTATCGGGATGACACTGGTGATTGCCACAAGAGGAATCGATCTTTCGGTCGGTGCAGTGATGGCGATCTGCGGCGCAAGTGCCGCTTGGTCGATTGATCAGGGTTTCGGCATGTCGGCGGCGCTTGGCATCGCGCTGGTGGCAGGGTTGGTCTGCGGGTTGTGGAACGGGCTTTTGGTGGCTGTGTTCAACATTCAGCCGATTGTCGCGACGCTGATCCTGATGGTGGCAGGGCGGGGCATCGCGCAACTGATCACTGGTGGCACGATCCTGACATTTGACAATGATATGTTTTCCTACCTTGGGTCGGGAACGTTGCTTGGTGTCCCGGTACCTGCGGTGATCTGGGCGCTGACGGGGATCGGCTTTGGCCTTTTGGTGCGAAGGACAGCGCTGGGCCTGTTGGTGGAATCCATCGGGGTCAACCTGCGCGCCAGCACGCTGACAGGGATCAACAGCCGTGTCCTGCTGATTGCGGTATATATGGGGTCGGGGTTTTGCGCGGCCCTCGCCGGCATCATCGCCACGGCGGATATCCGGGGTGCCGATGCCAACAACGCGGGTCTTTGGCTGGAGCTTGACGCGATCCTTGCAGTCGTGATCGGCGGCAATTCCTTGCTGGGTGGACGGTTTTCGATCCTTGCGTCGATCCTTGGGGCGATGATCATCCAGACGATCAACACCGGCATTCTGTTGGCAGGCTTTCCGTCTGAGTTCAATCTGGTGATCAAGGCAGTGCTGGTGATCATCATCCTTGTACTGCAATCGCCCAAAGTGCTGCCACAACTGGCCTATCTGTGGCCCAAACGGTCTGGATCGGGGACCAGGACATGAATATGCGCGCGCTGCCACTTTATGCCACCATCGCCATCTTTCTGCTGGCCTATTTGATCTGCTACATCCAGTTTCCGGCGATGCTGTCCACGCGGGTCATCGGCAACCTACTGACCGACAACGCCTATCTGGGGATTGTCGCGGTCGGCATGACAATCGTGATCATTTCAGGCGGCATCGATCTGTCCGTCGGATCGGTTATCGCCTTTGCGGGCGTCTTTATTGCAGTGGTGTTGCGCGATACAGGGCTGCACCCACTGGTCGTATTTGCCATGCTGCTGGCGATCACCACCGCCTTTGGGGCGGCAATGGGCGGAATGATCTATCTGCTGGCGATGCCGCCTTTCATCGTCACGCTGGCAGGCATGTTTCTGGCGCGCGGGGCGAGCTATATGCTGTCGATCGATTCCGTACCGATTGCCGATCCGTTCTATAAGCTGATGCAAAGCGCCTATTATGTAATGCCCGGCCGCGGGCGGCTGACATTGCTTGGGCTGATCATGATCGCCGCTGTCGCTCTCGGGATGATCGTGCTGCACCGCACCCGGTTCGGCACGAATGTTTATGCTCTTGGCGGGGGCGAGGCTACGGCACGGCTGATGGGTGTCGCTGTTGGCCGGACCACCGTGGCTGTCTATGCGTTTTCCGGCTTTATGGCCGGGTTGTCGGGCATTGTCTTTTCCGTCTACACATCCGCGGGCTATCCGCTGGCCACCGTCGGGGTGGAACTGAGCGCAATTGCCGCGGTGGTCATTGGTGGTACGCTTTTGACTGGCGGCAGCGGCTATATGTTTGGTACGCTGATCGGTGTCCTGACGATGGGCCTAATCCAGACCTATATCGTCTTTGACGGCAGCCTGTCGAGCTGGTGGACGAAAATCATGATCGGCGGCCTGCTGCTGATGTTTATCCTGCTGCAAAAAGCACTGCTGCGCCTACGTATTTACAAATAATCAAGGATAAGCCATGTCCGATCTGCTGCGCGACGCCCTGAACGAAACACTCGTGCGCAAT
>NZ_JBKBQY010000002.1:0-84332 GCF_046292185.1 Yoonia sp. | reverse complement strand
TTCATGGCAGAACAAATGATGGCCGCCGATGGCCGCACGCTCAAATCCAGCCTCAACCGCGCCTTGCGCAGGCAAAAGCTGCGGGCGATGCTGCTGATCGCGCCGCTGCTGCTGTTCATCATGATCACCTTCGTCATCCCGATCGGGCAGATGCTGTTCCGGTCCGTTGAAAACCAGATCGTCGGCGATACGATCCCGCGCACCGTCCAGGAACTTGCTGCATGGGATGCCAGCACCGATCCGCTACCGCATGAAGCCGTTTACGCCGCCTTTGCCAAGGACATGGCAGTCGCCGTCGAAGAACGCCGCCACACAAGATTAGGGTCGCGGCTGAATTATGAACTGGCGGGGATATCTTCGCAATTCCGGCGCACTGGCCGTGATGTCAGCGATATGGGCGAGGTTTATACCGAACAATTCGCAGCACTCGACCCGGCCTGGGAAGAGCCTGCCACCTGGATCGCGCTGATGGCTGATCCCGACTGGATCAGCGACCGGGCCGCATGGGACGGCGAAGGCACAGAACCCCGTTTCGTGCTGTCGGACGACGCAGCCGAGGGGCTGCCCCGGACGGCGGATATCTACGCCGACTTTGCCCGCATCACGCAACAGGTCAACAGCCGCAGCCCGACAGCGGTGCAGCCCTGGAACGTCGTTTATGCCGCCCTTTACGAAGACCTGACCGCCGGCGGCCCCGCCCCACAAATCGATGGACCTGCCGCGACCCTGCTGACCGAAGCCACAGCCGCGGCGCCGGCCTTTGCCACAGAGGATTTCCGCGCCGCATTCATCAACAGTTCGAACGGCTGGGGTGATACGCAGATCTGGCAGACGATCCAGACCTTCAGCGCGCCCTATACGGCCGGTTATTTTCTCAATTCCATCGACATGCAGATGACGCCGGACGGGGTCGTGACGGTGCCGGAAAACCAGCAGATCTATGTCAAATTGTTCATCCGCACCCTGATCATGTCGCTGACGATCATGGGGGCCTGTATTCTGCTGGGTTATCCGGTGGCGTGGATGCTGGCGAACCTGCCCGCGCGGCAGGCCAATCTGATGCTGATCCTTGTCCTGCTGCCGTTCTGGACCTCGCTTCTGGTGCGGACCTCGGCGTGGAAAGTGCTGCTGCAACAGCAAGGGGTGATTAATGACCTGCTGGTCTGGATCGGGCTGGTGAGCGATGCAAACCGGCTGACGATGATCAACAATGCCACCGGCACTGTGATCGCGATGACGCATATCCTGCTGCCGTTCATGATCCTGCCGCTGTATTCGGTGATGAAGACGATCCCGCCCAGCTATCTGCGCGCGGCGAAATCACTGGGGGCGACGAACTGGACGGCATTCTGGCGGGTTTATTTCCCGCAATCTGTGCCGGGGATCGGGGCGGGGTCAATCCTCGTGTTCATCCTGTCCATCGGTTATTACATCACGCCGGAAATCGTCGGCGGCACCTCGGGGATCTTCATCTCGAACCGGATTGCCTATCACATCTCCAGTTCGCTGAACTGGGGGCTGGCGGCAGCGCTTGGCACAATCCTGCTGGTGGTGGTGATGGCGCTTTACTGGGCCTATGACCGGATCGTCGGCATCGACAACGTGAAACTCGGAGGATAAACCATGGCCGCTTTGCCCATCTATGCCACCACGGGTCAGAAGATCTGGCATTATACCTTTCGGGTGATCGTGGGATTGATCCTGTTCTTCCTGATCGCGCCGATCCTGATCATCATCCCTTTGTCGTTCAACGCCGAGAGTTTCTTTACCTTTACGCCCGCCATGCTGGCGCTGGACCCTGATGGCTATTCCCTGCGCCATTACCGGGATTTCTTTACCAATCAAGACTGGATCAGACCGCTGCAGAACTCGCTGATCATCGCGCCTTTCGCGACGATCATCTCGGTCAGCCTTGGCACGCTGGCGGCGATCGGCCTGTCGCAATCGCATGTGCCCTACCGACGGGCGATCATGGCGATCCTGATTTCGCCGATGATCGTGCCGCTGATCATCTCGGCCACGGGGATGTTCTTTTTCTACAGCCAGCTGGGCTTGTGGATGGAAAGCACGCTTGGGTTTTCGCGGTCCTTCACCGGCTATATCAAGGTGATCCTCGCGCATGCCGCGCTTGGGATTCCCTTTGTGATCATCACGGTGACAGCCACGCTGGTGGGTTTTGACCGGTCCCTGACGCGTGCTGCCGCAAATATGGGGGCAACGCCGACGCAGACATTCTTCAAGGTGCAGATGCCGCTGATCCTGCCCGGCGTGGTATCAGGCGGGTTGTTCGCCTTCATCACGTCGTTTGACGAGGTGGTCGTGGTCCTGTTCGTCGGTGCTGCCGCACAGAAAACCCTGCCGTGGCAGATGTTTACGGGTTTGCGCGAACAAATCAGCCCCACAATTCTGGCTGCCGCAACCGTGCTGGTCGCCGTCTCGGTCGTGCTGCTGGCCACGGTGGAAATGCTGCGGCGCCGGTCCGAACGGCTCCGCGGTCTGTCGCCAAGCTAGACCTTCCCCGCGGGGAAGGTTCTGGCCGGCTACGGCAGCAATGCGAGCCAGCCCCAGATCGTCAGGATCGACAGCCCCGTCGCCATCAGCACTGATGATGCGGCGACCCGTTTGGCCCGGCCATACATATTGGCAAAGATATAGGCATTGACCCCCGGCGCCATCGCCGCTGTCAGAATGGCCGAACGGGTGCCGGCAACGCCAAGCCCGCCCGCCTGCCCCAGCACCCAGACAATCGCGGGATGCAACAGCAGCGACACAGCCACCACATACATGATCGTGCGCATATCGCCTTCGGGGCGATAGCGATACAGCACGCCACCCAGCCCGAACAGGGCGGCAGGCAAGGCCGCGCGCGCGATCAGATCCAGCGCATCGGCCAGGACAACGGGCGCGGGATACCCGCTCAGGTTCACGACGAAACCCAGCGCGATCCCGATGATCAGCGCATTTTGAAACATCGCCCGCAGCACCTTGCCCGGCAGGGCGCTCACGGCGCCACCCCGGTTGCGCGCGATTTCCATCGCAGTGATCCCGACACCATAGCAAAACGGCGAATGGATCGCGATGATCGCATAGTTGGCTTCCAGCGCGGAAACCCCATAGGCGCGTTCGGTGATCGGCAGGCCCAGCAGCAGCGAATTGGAAAACAGACAGCAAAAGCCGATGGCGACGCTGTCTTCCCAATCGCGCGCGAAGATATAGCGCGCGCCCAGCAGCCCTGCCAGAAAACCGCCGAGGGCCCCGGCATAAAAGCTGCCCAACAGCACAAGGTCAAAGCTTTGTTGCAGATCCAGCGTCGAGATGGCGCGGAACAACAGGCAGGGGATCGCGAAATTCTGGGTGAATTTCATCAGCCCGTCGACACCGGAATCGCTGAAATATCCTTTCCAGACGGCCAGATAACCAAAGCCGATCACGATGAAGACAGGCAGAATAACTTCGAGCAGAGCGGCCATGGGCGGTCCTTGAAAAACTTGCTGCCTCAGGCGGGAAAGTCAGGCGCGGACGGTGACGGGAAAGGTCAGGGTCAGCCCGTCATAGGCGGGTTGAATATGGGCGGGGGTTTCGGCGGCGACGGTGGCGTAGTCCAGATCGTTGTGCATATTGGTCAGCACGGCATGTTCGGGTTGCACCCTTGCGATCCAGTCCAGCGTTTTCGCCAGATGTGCATGGGTCGGATGTGGCTTGCGGCGCAGCGCATCGACGATCCAGCAGGTCAGGTTTTCCAGCGCAGGCCATGCCGCATCGGGAATGTCGGACACATCGGGCAGATAGGCCACGTCATTGACCCGGAACCCCAGCGCATCGATGCTGCCATGCGCGACCCGGAACGGGGTCAGCGTGACCGGCCCCCCTGCCCCGGTGATCGTGACATCGCCGTCGATCGTGTTCAGATCGCAGATCGGCGGATAGGCGGACCCTTTGGGCTGCACGAAAGCATAGCCAAAGCGCGACAGCAGCGCGTCAGTCGTGTCGCCATCGGCCCAGACCTGCAGCCGTTCGCGGGTATTGAAGACGATCATCCGCAGATCGTCGATCCCGTGGACATGATCCGCATGCGCGTGGGTATAGACGACCGCATCCAGCGTGCTGACGCCCGCATCAAGCAGTTGGCTGCGCATATCGGGTGAGGTGTCGATCAGCACCCGCGTCGCCTGATCGCCGCTTTGCCGCGTGATCAGCAAGGAGCAGCGCCGCCGGTTGTTGCGCGGATCATCCGGGTCGCAGGCCCCCCAATCGCCGCCCAGACGCGGCACGCCGCCAGAGGACCCGCAGCCCAAAATGGTAAAGCTGATTGTGTCGGTCATGCCGCGGCCTTCCAGAAAAGCCGGTCGAAATTGGCATTCGTGCGGGCCGCGAAATCGGCATAGTCCAAACCGAAAATCTCTGCGCCTACTGCTGCGGTATGCGCGGTATGGGCCGGTTCATTGCGCCGCCCGCGATGGGGGGGCGGCGCCAGATAGGGGCTGTCGGTTTCAACCAATATCCGATCCAGCGGGGCGCTGGCGAAAATATCGCGCAGGTCCTTGCTTTTCGGGAACGCAGCGATGCCCGACATCGACAGGTAGAAGTCCAGATCAAGCGCTGCCTGCGCAAGCGCGGCAGAGCTGGAAAAGCAATGCATCATGCAGGTATAGGGGCCGTTGCGATGTTCCTCGGTCAATATCCGCGCCATATCGTCATCGGCGTCGCGGGCGTGGATGATCAGCGGCAGTCGGGTTTCGCGCGCGGCGGCGATATGCACCCGCAGGCTGGATTGCTGGATTTCCTTGCTGTCGGCGGTGTAATGATAATCCAGCCCCGTCTCGCCGATGCCGACGAATTTGGGATGCTGCGCCAGTGCGATCAGTTCATCGACACTGGCCAGCGGTTCATCCGCTGCCGACATCGGATGGGTCCCGGCGGCATAGAACACCGGCGCATAGGTTTCCGCGATGGCACGCACGGCGGGTTCGTTGCGCAGTTTCGTGCAGATCGTCACCATCCGCGTCACGCCTGCCGCAAGCGCGCGCGCCATGATGTCGTCGCGTTCCCCGTCGAAATCGGGAAAATCAAGGTGGCAATGGGCATCGGTGATCGGGCTTTGGGTCATGGCGCGGCTTTCAGGCTGCGGCGACGCCTTGCGCCGTCTCTTCAATCTTGAAGATCATATCAAGGATCAGCGCGGCAGGGTCAAGGTTCACCGCGCGCCCATGCCGCGACCTTTCGGACAGATCCTGCTGCAAGCGGGCCCAGGCCTGTGCTGCGCGCGCATCGGGTGCGATCCGCGCCAGCAAGCGCGCCTCGCCCTGCGCGCCCTGCGTGGTGGGTTCACCTAGCAGCCCCGCGCGCGCGCTCCGGGCGATGAACAGATCGATCAGGTCGAGCGTCAGGCCAAAGCGCGCCTCGGACCCGCGCCCGGCGCAGGCATCGGCAAGGCGCAATGCCGCCTGCCGGTTGATCTGCGGCAGACCGTCAAAAAGCTGGACCAGATCGGCATAAAGCGCCAGCCCGCCACTGCCCAAAAGCCGGATCGCGTCACCGGCAGAGCCGCTGGCAAGCGCGGCGAGGCTGGCCGCGTGATCAGTGCTGTGTCCGGCCTGCGCCAAGGCGCGCGACAGATCGTCCGGCCCAAGTGCTGCGCAACGCAATTCGCGGCAGCGTGACCGGATCGTCGGCAACAATTTGGACGGTTGATGCGCGACCAGCAGGATCACAGCGCCCGCGGGGGGTTCTTCGAGTTCTTTCAGGATCGCATTGGCGGCATTGCGGTTCATTTCATCGGCGGCATCGACGATGACGACGCGCCTGCCGCCATCCGTTGCGGACATCTGAAAGAAATGTTTCAGGCTGCGCACCGCATCGACGGTAATTTCCGCGCGGAACTTGCCGGTCTTTTCGTCCCATGGCCGCCGGATCAGCGCCAGACGCGGATGCGCACCCGATTGCACCAGTTTGGCGTCGGGATGATCGCGGTCCACTGCAAGGCTGTGCTGGCCCAGCATATCAGGGTCCGGATTCGCCAAAAGAAAGGTCGCGATTTTCCACGCCAACGTGGCCTTACCCACCCCGCGCGGGCCGGTGATCAGCCAGCCCGAATGCATCCGGCCGGCAGTGAAAGCATCGACAAAGGCCTGCTCTGCTGTCTGCTGACCATATAGCACGGCCGTTTCGCGCGGATGGGGTGCGCCGGGGATGCGGTCGGGTTCTGCTGCGGCTTCATCGCTCATAGATGTGCTGCCACGTCGCTGGCGATCTGGTCCATTGTGCGGTTGCCGTCGATCACCACACAGCGCCCGGGATTGGCATGGGCCAGCGCCAGAAAGCCATGCCGCAGGGTTTCCTGAAACGGCAGGCCGAAATCCTCGAACCGGTCTTCGCCGGACCGGCGGGCAAGGCCGCGCTGCAACGCGGTGGCCGGGTCCATGTCGATGATGAAGGTCAGATCAGGTTCGCGGGCGATCATCAGATCATGCAACGCGTCGACCTTGGCGCGCAGATCGCCGCGTGTCGCCCCTTGGTAGACGCGCGTGCTGTCGGCGAAACGGTCAGACACCACGGTCTTGCCTGCCTCCAGCGCCGGCAGAATGGTCTTTTCCAGATGGTCGCGGCGGGCGGCGGTGAACAGCAGGATCTCTGTCTCGGCGGACCAGCGGTCGGTGTCGCCGGTCAGCAAAAGTTGACGGATTTCTTCGGCCCCCGGGCTGCCGCCGGGTTCGCGGGTCAGGATGACATCGGCATGCCGGGCGCGCATAAAGTCGGCAAGCCGGCGCGCCTGTGTCGATTTACCGGAGCCGTCGATCCCCTCGAACGTGATGAAGCGGGATGATGTCATGCGCCATTCGCATCGGCGCCTGCATCGGCACCCGGCGCAAAACCGTATTTGCCCCAAAGGACCATCGCTGCGGTGCGCATCCGCGCGCTGAAACCGCCCAAAGGCACGTCAGTCTCGGCCACCAGCGGCACGCGCTTCTCGGGCAGATCTTCGAGCGCGATAATCAATTCGCCCAATTGCTGACCTGCGGTGATCGGGGCCTGAACCGGGCCATCAAAGACGACTTCGCCATTCACGGACCCCTGATGCAGGATCGGCACCAGCATCTGCAGGTCTTCGGCCACGGTCAGGCCCACGCTGGTTTCGGCCCCCATCCAGACATCGGCCGTGGCAACGCGTGTGCCCGCTGTGGCGACATCACGTTCTGCAAACTGGCGAAAGGCCCAGTTGACGATCCGTTCGGATTCTTCGGCCCTTGCGACAGCGGTGTCCAACCCGGTGATCACGAAGATCACACGCCTGTCGCCCTGCACGGCAGACCCGGCCAGACCGTAACCCGCCTCTTGCGTATGGCCGGTCTTGAGCCCGTCGGCACCGATGCCCATCCGCAGGATCGGATTGCGGTTTTGCGAATTGGACGGCACTCGCCCGTCAAAGGCAAATTCGGTTTCGGCAAACAACGGATAGAATGTCGGGAAATCGGCAATCAGACGACTGGACAGAATGCCCAGATCCTCGGTCGACATGCGGTGACCGGCGGCGGGCCAGCCGCTGGCATTCACAAAGACCGAATTCACCATGCCCAACTGGCGCGCACGCTCTGTCATCAAGCGACCAAAACCTGCCTCGGTTCCGTCAGGCGACAAGGCTTCGGCCAGCACCACGCTGGCGTCATTGCCGGACAGCACGATCACGCCGCGCAGCAAATCCTCCACGCTGACGCGGTCGGTGGTGTCCAGAAACATAGACGATCCGCCAAAGCTCGCGGCATGGGTGGACACGGGCAGGATATCATCGACGGACAGCCTGCCCTGCGTGATCGCCTCGAAGGCCATGTAGATCGTCATCAGCTTGGACATCGAAGCTGGCGGCAAAGGCGTCGCCGCATCCTTGGCCAGCAGCACGGTGCCGGTGGTCTGGTCATAGACATAAGCGGCGCGCGCGCTGGTCTCGAACGCCTGCGCATGGGCAAGCCCGGCGCAAAGCATCATAATGCCAGCCGTCAGTCCGGATTTGATCGTATTCATAGCAAGCCCTTTCATCATCAGTTCCGGATCAGATAAGCATCCGTGAAGCCCAACCCCTTGATCCGCGCCAGTGCCGCCTCATCCGCCACCGGCCCCGCCACGACGCGCCAACTGCTTTGCAATGGCACGACCTGCGCATTAAACCCGGCCGCATTCAGACGGCCCGCTGCGGCATCGGCATTGGCCTGCACGCCGAATACACCGATTTGTGCCAGAGTGCCCTGTGGCAGGGCCGCAGGCGCGGCGGCGTTCGCGGGTGCTGCTGCGGCGGCGGGCAAATTCACCTCAACCCTGTCTTCAGGAGCGGCAGGCGCGGTGGCGACCGGGTCCAGCGGGGTCGCGGTGATGGTGTCAGGCGCGGACAGATCTGCGGCAGCGCCGATATCGGCGGGCCCGGCAAGCGCGTTATCACCGGGCTCGGCCACCTCCAGACGCCGCAGGACGGTCACAGCCAGCTCTGTCGGCGCGCCGGCAAGGATGCCCAACGCCTCGGCCGCATCGGAGGATACCTGCAGCGCCGGCCCGGGATTGTCGCGTTCACGGCGAAACAGCGCCCCTGTGGTGGATTGCCCGTTCAGCGTATTGCGAATGATGACGCGTTCAGGTTCGCGGACATCAGGATGCGCGACCCAGATGCCACCCAGCGAGGGACGGCCATCCCACAGACCGCGATCCGTGACTGCAAAAATATCGGGCCGTTCGACATCCTGACCGACACGCGCGCCCTGATCTGCACCGGCAGAGGCGCCAAACAGGCCCCCCGTCAGACCCCCGGTGCCTTCATTGCCGCAGGCCGCCAGCAGCAGCCCCGCGCAAAGCATGGCGGGCAACGTCACCCGGCGTCGCTGTTGTATCGGTTTGCCTGTCATTCCCAACCCCTTCATTCTGCGTCAGATGACGAAGAAATCAGCCCTTTTTCTTATGTTGCGCCTGTTCTGGCGAAAGCAATCCCAGCCCGGACCATGCGAGATCGCCTTTGGATTACAGATAACCGCCCCAAAGGCGTATGGAAAGCCGGAACCCACTGGCTTCGGCAATTTTCCCCGCGCGGAAAGCTGCTTTCCGAATCACTTTTCACCCGCTAACAGGTCCCGGTCGGAGGAGTGGCAGAGTGGTTGAATGCACCGGTCTTGAAAACCGACGTAGGTGAAAGTCTACCGTGGGTTCGAATCCCACCTCCTCCGCCAGTTCGGTATCAATCGGAAGCGCCCGCGCATGCAAACAGGCGCACGCATGAGGCTGCATGCCTCTACCGCCGATTTCCGTAACTTACATGCTCTGACATACGGTATTGGTTCGCTGCGTGACGCCTCGGCCTGATCCTGATCCTGATCTTGATCCTGCAAGGCAGTTAGTGCTGCGCTCTCCCCGTCAAGTGCAAGTTTCCGCAAGATCCCGCGATTCCGTGCGCGATGACATCACAGTTACGCTTGAGACACATTTCCGCCCTGGCCGCGCCCATCGGGTCAGCGCTGCTGTAAGACGGTCAGTGCCGTCCCATTCTCAGGGCAAATTTTATGTGGTTTTTCGCCTGCCACCCCAGCCTGCAAGGCTGGTATTCACTCAGGGCAGACCGACGCGGCCAGCGCGGACAGGCGCGCTGGCAGACCTTTGATTATTCTTCAGCGACCACGGGCGGCCCGGAATGCGACATCTTGTTTTCATCACCGCGCAGCAATGTACGCTCGGCGTCGGCGCGGCCCTCTTCGACGATGCCATCGATCTGTCCGTTATGCACATCTTCGAACTCCATCCCGGCGATGGCCTCGCTTGTTTCGGACAGCAGCTCCTCGGCGCGGTCCCGGAGTGTGGGCGTGTCGAAGACGTCATCCGGATCGACGAACAGAACATCGCACAAAGCCCGGTCCAGATCCGCCGCGCATTCGGTCACGACGCCCCGCACCTGTCCGCAAGTCGTCTGATCCTGCACCTCGACACATTCCGCGACAATCGGCACGAACAAGGCGTCGTCTTCGCTGCTGAGGTCTGCCGTCTGCGCAAAAAGCGGAACGGCGGTCATGCAAAATCCGATGACACCGGCTGCGTATAACTTTTTAAAGGGCATTCTTATCTCCTGTGAACATGCGTCCAAGGGGCGTGGCACCCTTGCGACTGACCCTGATCATCCCAAAGCCTTCGATGATTAACGCCGACTGGTCGTCTTTGTTCCCCAGTTGCCGCATTCGTGAGCACGCGGGGCTAGTCTTGCGCCACACGCTGCAGATAGTCGGCCAGCGCCTGCCGGTCCTCTGGGTCGGCGATCCGCTGTTCGGGCATGCGGGACCCCGGCGTATAGGCTTCGGGCCCAAGAGTGAACAGTTCCGACAAAGTCCGGGGCGACCAGATGATGTCAAGCTGTTGCAGGGCCGCTGAATAGTCATAGCCTTGTTGCGTGCCGATGGCCCGACCGAAAATGCCAT
This sequence comes from Yoonia sp., assembly GCF_046292185.1. Classification (GTDB taxonomy): domain Bacteria; phylum Pseudomonadota; class Alphaproteobacteria; order Rhodobacterales; family Rhodobacteraceae; genus Yoonia. The sequence goes on along the minus strand of NZ_JBKBQY010000002.1, from coordinate 73,896 downwards.
GCAGGCTGGGCCCTGCCATGCTATGGTCGTCGGGTTCCAGAGAATGGCAGACCGCACAGTTTTTCCAGACTTCCGCCCCGCGGCTGCCATCATGGGCGGCAGGGGCCGCCTCTGCCACGAAATTACCCGGTTCACCATCGTCAAGCGGCCAGCGGCGAATGATCCCGTCCGCGCCGGAGGTGAAAACCTGCGTCTGCGTGATCGCCAGACCCCATACCGGGCCGCCCGCCGCTGTGAACGACTGGTAGGGCGCAAGATCATCGCCCAGCGACAGCCAGACGGTTCCATCCAGTGACGCAGCTGCGATGTATTCTGCCCCTGCCGCGACTGACACCAGGGGGCGATCCGTCAGGAAACGTTCTGTGCTCAGCGCGCCTGCGTCGTCATAAAGCCGCAGCGCGCCATCGGCAAAGATCACCGCGATGCCGCTGTCTGACACGGCAAGCCCGTTGGGCAGTTCGGTCAGGCTTTGCCTGAATGCCAGCGCGGATTGGGGTGTCCAGCGCGCCAAAAACAGATCACCGCCGACGGTGACCAGATCGCCATCGGGCAGGTAGCCAAGCCCGGTCACACGGTCGCTATGGGCCTGAAATTCGGTGACCTGTTGTGTGGACAGATCAAGGCGCAGGACGCGCCCGTCCCAATAGCCTGCGGCGACCTGTGTGCCGTCCGGGCTGACGTCGAGCGATGCCACCGCCGATGCGGCGGCATCGGTGGCAAAGCCGGGTTCGCGACCGTCGGCTTGCCAGGTCGCAAGCCTGCCATCCTGACCTGCGGTGACAAAACCGCCTGTGGGCAGCAGGTGGACCGCCGTGACATTGCCGTCATGAAAACGGGTGACGTTGCGCGCGGTGGCAGTATTCAGATCCCACAGGATCGCGCGGGTATCAAAGCCGCCTGACACCAGCACCCCCTGCCCTGCGTCAAGCGCGCCGACAGGCCCGCCGTGACCACGCAGGTCCTGCGCAACGGCTGGCATCGCCATCCCAGCCAATATGGCAAGGCAGGTGGAGGTCAGACGCATGACACGGCCCCGGTTCAATACCCGATCAGGTTCTGTCCGGGGTTATCGACCCGCGCGCCTTCGGTGGTGTAGGCGGCGTAGCTGGGTTGCTGGAAGGTGTTGTCCAGCACCATGGCGGCGGCGACGGCCACAAGGCCAGCAAAGACCACGGCGAAAAGAAAGGCTTTCATATCGGTTCTCCTGTCAGGTTCATAAATATCATATCATGCGCGGGGATGGACCCGCCTTTTGCAGATCAAGGCCACCCAGCATGGCGCGCGCGATATCCGTATAGATCCGCCCCAATGGCCCGTCGGGATCGCGCGCGACAATCGGCTGGCCCGCATCCGATGCGGCCCGCAACGCCATGGTCAGCGGCACCGCGCCCAGATAGGGTACGCCGATACGCGCGGCCTCGGCCTTGGCACCGCCGTCGCCAAAAATGGCGTGGCTGCTGCCGCAATCGGGGCAGATGAATTGCGACATATTCTCGATCACCCCAAGGATCGGCACATCGACCTTGCGGAACATCGCGATGCCGCGCCGCACGTCGATCAGCGACAGATCCTGCGGGGTGGACACGATCACCGCACCTGCCAGCCGCGTGCCCTGCGCAAGCGCCAGTTGCGCATCACCGGTGCCGGGCGGCATATCGACCAACAGCACATCGAGCGCGCCCCATTCCACGTCAGCCATCAGCTGAGTGATCGCCGACATCACCATCGGGCCGCGCCAGACCATCGCTGTTTCAGGTTCAACCAGCAGACCCATCGACATCGCCTTGAGTCCGTAGGCCTGCATCGGGCGCAATTTGCGCCCCTCGCCCATGGCGGGTTTGCCGTGCAGGCCCAGCAAGGTGGGCAGGGACGGCCCATAGACATCAGCATCCAGAATGCCGACGCGCAGGCCAAGCGACACTAGCGCCAGTGCCAAATTGACCGTCGTGGTCGATTTTCCGACACCGCCCTTGCCTGATGCCACGGCGATGACATGATGGATACCGGCCAGTGGGTCGGTTTTCGTGGGCTTATCAGCGACCAGTTTTGGGGGTGCCGGACGTTCTGCTGTCAGCACGACAACGGCTGATGTAACGCCGTCCAGCGCGCTCAGACCCGTCGCCACCTTTTCGCGCAGCGGCGCAAAGGCTGCGGCTTCTTCCGGGCTGATCTGGATCGACAGGCTGATCTTGCCGCCCGATTGCGTCAGCCCCGCCACGCGACCGGAACTGCCCAGGGTCCTGCCATCGGGCAAGGCCACCGCCGCCAGAACCCCGGATATATCATCATCGAGATTGCGATTGCTTACCGGCATGTTTCCCACTGGTCATCAGAAGTGAAACGACCCAGCCACCGCCAAGGGGCCGGGTCGCTGTTCAAAGGCTGCGTGCCCGGCTATTCGGCTGGCGTCGAAAGCGCGCTTTGCTTGGCGGGCTTTGCTTTTTCTTCCTCGACCCAGAGCGCGTGATGCTCTTTCGCCCAGTTTTCATCAACCTCGCCCGACCCCATCGCGTCAAAGGCACCTTCCATACCGACAGAGCCGATATAGATATGCGCAATGATGATGGCCGATAGACCTGCGGCAACCAACGCGTGGATCGTCTGATACAATTGCCAGTCAGCAGGCGTGCCTGCAACCGCCGGGAAAAGCATCATCACACCGGTAAAAGACAGGCCCGCACCGCCAAGAATGACGGACCAGAAGATCACCTTCTGACCGGCGTTGAACTTTTTCGCAGGCGGGTGAACGCCTTTTTTCAAAAGACCGCCGCCCTGCTTGATCCATTGAAGATCGACCTTGTTGGGGATGTTTTCCAGCACCCACAGCACAAAGATCAGCGCCAGCGCCAACATGAAAGGCCACGCCAGATAATTATGCGCCAGTTTGCCAAAAGCCGTCAGTGTGCCAAACGCGTTTTCACCGATGATTGGCAGGATCACCGTGCTGCCGATGATCAGGTTCAACCCGGTCAGCGCCAGAATAATGAAGGTCGCGGCAAGCGTCCAATGGGCAAAACGGTCAATCGTGCCAAAGCGCAGGATCTTGCGTCCGGAAAATCCGGCATCGACCCTGATCCGGCCCCGTATCAGGTAGAAAATAGCCAGCAACACGACCATGCCGGCAACAGCGGCAATGGACAATGTCTGCATTGTGCCGCCCTGAAAGGCGGCCCAGGATTTGTTTTCGGGCTTGATCAGGTTGCCCGCGTTGCCGTCGGGAATAGACACGCGGCCCGCCACGGCGTTGCTATCGCCGCCCAAGGCCTGAAACATCGCATCCTCGGTCACCGAATTTTCGGTGGGATTGACCTGCGCGAGCGCGTCAGGTGCGGTTTGGCCGATGAAGACCAGAACGGCCAAGGCGATCATGAGTTGGGAAAAATATCGCATTTTCATGTTCTCCTTACACCGTAACCGTTTCACCATAGGCCGTGCGCCAACCCCAGGCACCCGAACCATAGCCGCGCGTGACGACGCGTTCGCGATAGATATCGGCGATGATATCGCCATCCCCCGCCAACAGCGCTTTGGTCGAACACATTTCCGCGCATAGCGGCAATTTGCCCTCGGCCAGACGGTTGGCACCGTATTTGACATATTCTGCCTGCGACATGTCCGGTTCCGGACCGCCCGAACAATAGGTGCATTTGTCCATCTTGCCGCGTGTGCCGAAATTCGCGGTCTGCGGGTACTGCGGCGCGCCGAAGGGGCAGGCATAGCTGCAATAGCCACAGCCGATGCAGGTGTCCTTGTTATGCAGCACGACAGCATCGTCAGTGGTGTAAAAGCAGGTGACCGGACAGACCGCAGCACAAGGCGCATCGGTGCAATGCATGCAGGCCATCGAGACCGAGCGTTCGCCGGGCAACCCGTCATTCAGGGTCACGACCCGGCGGCGGTTGATGCCCCAAGGCACCTCGTGTTCGTTCTTGCAGGCGGTGACGCAGGCGTTGCATTCGATGCAGCGGTCCGCGTCACAAAGGAATTTCATGCGTGCCATTTATTGATCCTCCCTTATGCCGCTGCAATTTGGCAAAGTGTGACTTTGCCTTCATGCATGCCGGTCACCGGGTCATAGCCGTAGCTGGTGATAACATTGACGGATTCGCCCAGAACGATCGGGTCAGTCCCGGCAGGGTAATTGCCGCGCTGATCTTCACCCTGGAACCAGCCTGCGAAGTGGAAGGGCATGAAGGCCAGACCGGAATTCACCCGCTCGGTTACCATCGCCTTGACCCGCGCCTTGGAGCCGTTTTCCGGGCCGTAAACCCAGACCCAACCGCCATCGGTGATACCGCGTGCGGTCGCATCTGCGGGGTTGATCTCGACGAACATGTCCTGCTGCAATTCGGCCAGCCATGGGTTGGACCGGGTTTCTTCACCGCCACCTTCATATTCCACCAGACGACCAGAGGTCAGGATGATCGGGAAGTCTTGCGCAAGATTGCGGTCCACGGCGCTTTGCTGCACCGATCTGCCGATATTGGGCATCCGCTGCTGACGACCGTCTTCGTTCGTCGGATATTCCGCCACCAGTTCGGGACGGCCCGAATAGATCGGTTCGCGGTGCACCGGGATCGGGTCCGGCAGGTTCCATGCAATGGCACGGGCCTTGCCGTTGCCGTATGGCACGCAGCCGTGTTCAATCGCCACGCGCTGGATACCGCCCGACAGATCGATGGACCAGCTGACGCCGTTGACCCGCTCTTCATCGCCGCCGCCGATGCCTTCGATCACGGCCAGTTCCTGTGCGGTCAGGTCAGCATCCCAGCCGAGTTCACGCAACATGCCCATGGTGAATTCGGGATAACCATCCTGAATCTCGGAGCCGGGGTTCCAGCTACCTTCGGCCAGCAATGTCTCGCCATCGCGTTCCAGACCGAAACGAGGACGGAATGCGCCGCCGCCTTCCATGACCGGGACGTTAGTGTTGTACAGGATATGGCTGCCCGGATGCCGGAATTCCGGTGTGCCCCAGCAGGGCCATGGCAGACCGTAGAAATCGCCTGCAATCTCTTCGGGGGCGTCCGGTCTTGCCTTCAGTGTGACCAGATCGAAATGCTGCTGATTGGCCATATGCGCCTTGAGGCGTTCCGGGCTTTGGCCGGTGTAACCGACAGACCAGCCGCCACGGTTGATTTCGCGCAGGATGGATTCCGGTGTCGGTTCCAGACCGAATTTGCCCTCGACCAGTTCAAAATTCTTGAACATCTCATCGGCAAAGCCCAACCGCTGCGACAGACCATACATCACCGCATAATCATTGTCGGATTCAAAGATCGGATCGACGATCTTTTCGCCCCATTGCACAGACCGGTTCGACGCCGTCCGCGACCCGGAACATTCAAACTGCGTGCAGATCGGCAGCAGATAGGTGTTGTCGGTGCGCGAATGCAGCGCGGCAAAGGTGGTAGGATGCGGATCAGCGACGACCAGCAGGTCCAGCGCATCCATACCGCGACGCGCATCCTGCATCCGGGGCACGGTATTGCCGCCGTGGCCGAAGACGACCATCGCCTTGATGTTGTCGCGCTGGTCAACTTCTTCGCTGTCCATCGTCACAGCATCAAACCAGCGGGTCGAGGTGATGCCCGGAATGGTCATGTTATCCTCGGCCGTACGCGCATCGCGCCCACCTTTGGCCGGTACGTCGTCGAAACGGGTGACGAAATATTCGTAAGGCACGTCCCAGACGCGCGACCAATGCTGCCAGGCACCGGCACCAAGGCCGTAGTAACAAGGCAGGTTGCCGACATCGAGACCGAAATCCGTGGCCCCCTGCACGTTGCAATGGCCGCGGAAAATATTGGCGCCATTGCCTTCGCCGCCGACATTGCCTGTCGCCAGCAGCAGGATGTTATAGGCACGCACGTTGGCGGTGCCGACAGTGTGCTGCGTGCCACCCATGCACCAGATAAAGGTCGATGGACGTTCCTTGGCGAATTTCTCTGCCGCGCGCCTGAGCGTGTCGCCATCCACACCGGCGATCTTTTCGACCACCTCTGGCGTGTAGGCACGCACGACTTCACGGACCTGATCCATGCCGTAAACGCGCTGCGACAGATATTCGGTATCTTCCCAGCCGTTTTCAAAGATGTGGTAAAGCATCCCGTTGATGACAGCGATATCGGTGCCGGGCCGGAAACGGATATATTCCGTCGCATGGGCCGCCGTGCGGGTAAAGCGCGGGTCGAGCACGATGACATTCGCGCGCTGCGTTTCCTTGCCCGTCAGGATGTGCTGCATCGACACCGGATGCGCCTCTGCCGCGTTCGAGCCCATGAAGATCACGGTTTTGGAATTGCGGATGTCGTTATAGCTATTGGTCATCGCGCCATAGCCCCAAGTGTTCGCGACACCTGCAACCGTGGTGGAATGGCAAATCCGTGCCTGATGGTCGACGTTGTTGGTACCCCAGAAAGCGGCAAGTTTGCGGAACAGGTAAGACCCTTCGTTGCTGAACTTGGCCGACCCCAGCAGATAGACCGAATCCGCACCGGAATTCTGGCGGATCTCGCCCATCTTTTCGGCGATTTCATCCAGCGCCTGATCCCAGCTGATACGCTGCCATTCGCCGCCGACCTTTTTCATCGGATATTTCAGGCGACGGTCACCATGCACGACCTCGCGCACCGATGCGCCCTTGGCGCAATGTGTGCCACGGTTGATCGGGCTGTTATAGGCAGGCTCTTGTCCGACCCAGACGCCATTCTGGACCTCGGCAATCACTGAACACCCGACCGAACAATGGGTGCACATGTTCTTTTTCAGCTCGATCGGCTGCGCCTGATCGGTAAATCCCGCGGCTTCGACCCGCTGCGTCAGGCCCGACCCGACCGTAGCGATCACGGCCAGACCGCCGATGCTCATCCCTGATGCACGCAGAAAGCTGCGGCGATCCAAAGGCTTGGCCGCGACCCCTGCGGCCATCTGCGACAGGCGGCCGGTCGCGGTCGCCTCACGTGTTCTGCGTTTGACCAGCATCAGTTATCCCCCCGATCATAGTAACGATTGGTGCGGTAATAGGTCGCGACATGCTCTGTCTCCTGATACCGCGCCTTTGTGCGCTCATCCCCGGTTTGCTGCGCCATCACCGGGCGCGCGCCCCCCGCCGTCAGGGCGGCAGCAGATGCACCCGTCGCCGCGACGCCGAAAAACGCCCTGCGGCTCATTGGATTATGTTTGTCTTTTGTCATCTGCTTCTCCCTCATGGCGGACCTGCAAGCTGGCTGGCTTACCGGCATAAAACCTGAACTCTTCAGGCAGCAAGCGCGAAAGCCCGCGCCTCGATATCTGTCAACAACCGGCCAATCTCGGCCAGTGGTCTGTAAAACTGTGCACTTGGTGCAATCGCCAGATCGTCAAAGAACTGCGCGGCCCAGGGGGCGAGATGGCGATTGAAGAAAGCGGCCTGCATATCATCGCTGACTGCAATTTCGCCGGAAATCATGTCCGCCATCACGTCGAGCAGCAGTGCGATATGATCTTCGGGTTCGTGCCGCCCCTTGGCGCGCGCGACACCCAGACGGGACAGATCGTCCCGCAGGATGGCCAGGGGCCGTTCGTTCAGAAACCCGGTCTGATAAAAGCTGGCATAGGGCAGCAATTCACCGCGTCCGACACCGATGAAAAGCTCGAAATACTCGCGTTCGACGCGGGCGGGATCAGCGGTTTTCGCCCCGTCCGCCAGCGCGGTAAAAGCGCGGCCCAAAGGCGATGCATCGCCTTGCAACTGGGCGATATGGTCCAACAATGTCTGATCCGGGCTGGCCGATAACATGCGGGCCAAAAAGCGATATTGTTCGCTTCTTGCGGCTTCCAGTGGATCAATGGCTCGCCCGGTTCCGGGCTGGCTATCCGACATTTTATTGAGCCTCATTTCCCCCACGGTAAGAAAATCTTACCACTTGACCCCATGTTATCCATGCTGGCGGTTAGTGTCCAGAATGTTTGACAGAATTGCAGCGATGCAACCCCATTTTCTGCTGATGGGGTCGTGTTTGTCTATCCCGGCAGGGCTCCGCCATGCCGCCGGCGCAGGGGCAACGGGTCATCGCTCGTATCCGCCACATCAGGGCGCGTCTTCTTAGGGTGATCGCCTGCCTCGTCACTGGGGTCAGCGCCCGCGACCCCGCGTCGGACCGGTGACGGCACGGCCTGCTGCGCTGCAACATCCATGGCTGTCTCAGCGGGGTCATCGTCCTGATCATCCCCACTTTCAACGGGCTGCGCGGTTTCTGCGTCGCGGCGTGGCGCAAACAATTCGCGCAGCATTTGCGCCGCCCGTTCGGGTGACGGGGCCGCGCCATCCCCCGGCACACCGCCCGGTGTGTTCCAGTCCCAGGCGTAATCCACCGCCGGGTCCTTGTGATCTCTGATCCCCGGCACGAGCATCCATTTCCGGCGCAAAGCCGCGTTGCGCAGAGCCTGCGGCACGCCTTTTTGCAAAAATACGCGAATGTCGGTTTGCGGGGTCAGATCGTCCAGCGCGGGAAGCGCTGCAATGTCTTCATCGCTGAGTGATTCGTCCAAGGTCTCCGGTTCGGGCGCTGGTTCGGGCTCTGCCACAGCTTCGTCCTCGACAGGCTGCGCGCGTTTGTTCCGCGACCAGCGGCCAAGAAAGGATGTGTCATCACTGGGCGGTTTTGGCATGGCTTACCTCTTGCGCGGGTTATGCGCCCATTTGTCGTCATCCTGGAGGATGCGCGGGGCGCGCGGCGGTTCGGCGTTGGGATCGATCACGTGGCGCTTGCGTTTCTTGAACGGGATATCCACGTGATGTGCCGCGACAAATTCCGCGATCTGCGTTGCGATCACCCCTGGCATCGGCACCGGTTCGACAAACAGATCCAGATCAGAGGCATAGCCTTCGCCCTCGTAAGGGTCGGCTGTCACATTCACGATCTCGGCTGTTTTAGGGTCCTGTCCACGCAAGGCGACCCAGAGCGCCGGACGGCCCGAAGAAAGATTATCGCGATGATGCAGCGTATCTCCAGAATAAAGCACCAGATCGCGGCCCCCCAGATACCATGTCTCGACCCCGTTGTCTGCGTAAAGCAGGGTGTTGGGCGCGGCATCCGGTTCTTGGGGCAGCACCGAACAGGGGCGCAATTCGCCAGCCCCCCATTTTGTGACCGCAGGCCGCCGCAGGGCCAGAACCGAAATGCGCAGGGTTTTTGTCGGCATGGTCTTCCCTCAGTTCAGCACGGGCGGGGCAAGCGGCAGACCCGTCAGCAGGTTCTGCGGCTTGATCCGCACCGCGCCATCCGCCCCCAGCCCCAGAAACAACCAGACCGGCTGTCCGCGCATATCAGGCGCGACACGGTCCTGATCCGCGATATCGAGCCGGAATAATCCCACCAATGTAGCAGGCATCAGCTGATTGTTCCACAAGGCGTTGCCGATCGCGGTGCCCGCCTGATCCAGCCCGACGAACCAGCGCAGGTCGATGTTGTCGGCAGAGGTCTGCGCCGTCACATCACATTCCAGCCCCAGCATATGCCGCAGGAAGGCGGCAATCGCCGTGGCCATGCCCGCCCGCGCCATCGCGTCACCGCCAAAGTTCAGCACCATCGTATGCGCGTCCGACCGCGACCAATAGGACCATTCGTTGCTTTCGCTCAGCACGTCCAGCCTGTCGATCCCACCCGACAACATCGCGGTGAGCGGTGAGACATGCATTTCCTGTTCCAGCAATTGCACAAGTTCCTCATCCGCCAGGAACAGATTGTCGTCCTGAATATGGCTGCGCTGCGGGCGAAAGAAACATTCCGCCGCGCGCAAAACCTGCGGATCGCTGCAGCCATCCAGCGCATTGCGCAGAATCAACTGCACAAGCTGGGACATGAATACGACGGGGATCGTGATGCCGTCCTTGACGATCCGGCTATAGCCTTCCTCCACGGTGCCGGCGGCGATCAGCCGGTCGCGCAAGGTCAGAAGAAAGCGCCAGTTTTCCTGCGCATCCTCATCTTGCAAGGCGATCAGTTCCAGTTCGGACACTTTCGCGCGTGGCCGGTCCATCAACCGCGCATGCAGGGCGCGTTCGGCGGAACAGGCATCGGACGGCGGCAGCACCTCTGGCCGCGCGAGCCAGGCAAGGATCAGTTCATCCGTGACCAACATGCGCCCGTGACGGTCCAATGTTGTCAGGTGATGGCCCGAGGCGACCCAGAATTCCGGCATCAGGACTTTCCTCTCAGATCAAAGATATTCACGTGATCCTCGGTTTCCTCGAAAAACTGAAAGGCGCGGTCGTGACCTTGCAGATGCGATCCGGAAAAGGCTGTTTCATCACGCGGTTTCAGCGTGCGGAACTGTTCGCGGATATCGCCCGCGTCATGTTTGCGGTGCAGCGCAATCAACGTGTTCAGCGGATGATCGCGGCACAGGCTTTCTGCCAGCGCGACCTCTTCTTCCGCAGCGGGGCGCGCAGCGTCAACAGAGGGCGCGCCCAGATGCGTCACCAACTGGCGGGCAAGGGTCAGAACCATGTCTTCACGCTCCTGCGGGCGCGCCTCTTGCACCGTCACCAAGGTAGAATGGCCGAAACTTTCGACGCCGAGAAACCCGGAACGAAAGGCAATCGATTCCTTGCGGGTCATGTCTTCTGGGCTGCGCCCCCAGAACAGAAAGGTCCCCGGCACGGCCCACTCACCGGGATCGGCGGCAAGGCTGAACACCACCTTGTCCGAGGCATCAAGCTGAATTGTCCTTGGCAGGCGGATCAAAGCTTTGGCCCTTTGGCATCGCGCCAGCCCGTGGCGTTGAAGGAGTGCAGCAACGGGTCCGACGTTTTGCCACCACCTGCGGGCGTGATTTCGACCAGCCGGTCATCTTCGATCCGGCGAACGCCACGCAACAGCGGCGGGTCGATCCGCATCAGATAGCGGTTGGTCACGGCATCCAGACCGTCATGCTGCCAGCGATCGAAATACAGCATCATATAGCTGGCGAAGGTCGCGATGATATCCTCTGCCGGGTCAAAGGCTTCTTCCTGTAAGGATGTGGAGTCAGGAAACCGCCCCGGTTCGGGCAGATGGTCGCGATCCGCGATCAGCTCGGCGGCGAACACCATCCAGTCGGGCACGTCCTGCGGTCCGGTGCCGGGGGCCACAGCAAAGCGCCCACCGCCGATCCGCGCCTTGTCGTAGCGGATTTCATCAGGCCAGTTCAGCCGCACCGCGCGTTCGGGCGGGCAATGCGCGGCAAGCGCATCGGCCACCGCCACCATGCCCAGCGGAAAGGCCATCTGCGCCTCTTCCAGCTTTTGTTCCGGCTCAAGCACCACGGCGAATGTCAGCAATCCCGACGAAGCATGACAGACCAGAGTCCCTGCCCCGTGATCCGGCGCCAGCGCCACTGCCTGTTCCAGAACATCCGGGCCTGTGCCATGATGCAGCCTGTATGGCGGCGGGAGCAGGATAGGTCCCAGACCGTGGGTTTGTGATGTCGTAACCATGATGCCTCCCCGATTTTCACGCAGCTATGCCTAGGCTTTGCGATCAATGCAGCGTATATCGACCTAATCACGTCAAGTTCCAGCCATATCTAGCCAGAAGCGACACAGATCATGCCCCAGCCAACCAAAACCCGTCTGATCTGCAACTGCGAAGGCAGCATGGGTATCGACGCAAAAGCCCTTGGCGGACAAGCACATAGCGCGCATCACCTGTGCCGCAGCCAGCTTGATCATTTCCGTAAGGCGCTGGGTGATTTCGCAGAAGTGACCGTCGCCTGCACGCAGGAAGCCCCGCTTTTTGACGAGGTGGCCGAAGATATGGGCTATGATGGCACCCTGCATTTCATCAATATCCGCGAAACGGCGGGCTGGTCGGATGATGGTCAGTCGGCAAACCCGAAAATGGCTGCATTGCTCGCAATGGGGGAACTCGCCGCCACGCCTTTCGATGTCGTCAGTCTGGAAAGCAACGGCATCGCGCTGATTCTCGGGCGCGATCAGGCCGCGTTGGATGTCGCGCAACGCCTGTCGGATACGCTTGATATCACCGTCCTGCTGACACCCGGTGCCGATGTCGCGCCGCGTGCGCAGACCACATGGCCGGTGCTGCAAGGGCGGATCAGGCGCGCGACAGGGCATCTGGGCGCGTTCGAACTGACGGTCGATGATTATGCAGCCCCCCTGCCCTCGTCCCGCGCGCGGCTGGCGTTTGACGCGGCACGTAACGGTGCGATCTCGACCTGTGATCTGGTGATCGATCTGACCGGCGGGCAGCCATTGTTCCACGAAACGCGGCCCGGCTATTTCCGCGCCGATCCGCGTGATCCGGTGGCGCTGGCGCGGCTGGTGACACAGGCGGGCCAGATGGTCGGCACCTTTGACAAACCGAAATACATCAACTTCACCCCCGATCTTTGCGCACATTCGCGCAACACGCTGTCCGGCTGCACCCGCTGTCTGAACCTGTGTCCCACAGGCGCGATCACATCATTCGGGGACACCGTGGCGATTGATCCCAACATCTGCGCGGGCTGTGGGCAATGTGCTGCGGCCTGTCCGACCGGGGCCGCCGCCTATGCCCTGCCGGTTGTCGACAATATCGCCGCCCGGCTGCGCGCGGGCCTTGCCGCCTATTTCGACGCGGGCGGCAAGGATGCGCCGGTCTTGTTGTTCCATGATGCCGAGCATGGCGCCGCCCTGATCGACGCCAGCGCCCGGTTCGGGCGCGGCCTGCCCGCGCATGTGATCCCGCTGCAGATCAATGAACCAACGCAGATCGGGCCGGAAATCATGGCCGCTGCGCTGGCCTATGGTGCCAGCGGTGTGCGCGTTCTGGCCAAAGAACGCCCCGCCCATCCGTTGGACGGGTTGCAGGAGACGCTGGACCTGATGGCGGTCATCTGCATCGAGACGGGGCATGATCCGGACGCCTGCGCCTTGCTGGCAATTGACGATCCTGATGCGCTGGACGCGGCCCTATGGCGGCCTGCCCCGCCCACTCGTGCGACAAGGTCAGGCTTTCTGCCGCCCGATGACAAACGCGGTCTGCTGCTGTTGGCGATGGAAGAGATGAACCGCACCGCACCCGCGCCCGCAGATTTGATCCCTTTGCCGCAGGGCGCGCCGTTCGGCAGTGTCCTGCTGGATCATGACGCCTGCACCTTGTGCCTTGCTTGCGTCGGTGCCTGTCCCGCAGGGGCCTTGTCCGACAACCCGGACATGCCGATGCTGCGGTTTACCGAAAGCGCCTGTGTGCAATGTTCCATCTGTGTCGCGACCTGCCCCGAAGACGCGCTGCGCCTGACGCCGCAGATCGATTTCACCGGTTGGTCCGCGCCGCGCCGTGTGCTGAAACAGGAAGAACCGTTCGCCTGCACGTCCTGCGCCAAACCGTTCGGAACGAAATCGAGCATCGAACGGGTCATGCAAAAGCTGGAAGACCACTGGATGTTCGCAGGTAACGCCGGTGCCGACCGCCGTCGCCTGCTGACCATGTGCGACGATTGCCGCACGCGCGAGGTGGTGATCGCAGGCTTTGATCCGCATGAAAAGGTGGGCGGTTAATCAGCGTCGGGCTGCACGGCGTTGAAGGTGAACATCTGCATCCCGTCAATCTGGAAGCCGTCGATCAATTCTGCTGCGCGGGGCGAGGTCAGCCAATCCTCGACCGCTGCGGACAGATCGGCGCGCACATGGCTGTGCTGCCCCGGATTGATCGGCAGATAGGCGTATTGGTTGAATAATGCTGCATCGCCTGCGAACAGCAGTGCCAGATCGCCCTTGTTGCCAAACGCCGCCCATGTCGCCCGGTCGCTGAGGATATAGGCATTCATCGCACTTGCCGTGTTCAGCGCAGCTCCCATACCCGCCCCGACCGACCGGTACCACGCCTGATCTGGCGTCAGTGACGCCATGTCCCACAGCGCCAGTTCGCGCATATGCGTGCCGCTGCTGTCGCCACGGCTGACAAAGGGTGCCTGTGCCGTTGCAATCGCGCCGAAAGCCGCCAAAGCGTCGTCGGCCTGCGCCACGCCTGCGGAATCATCCGCAGGGCCGATGATGACAAAGTCATTATACATGATCTCGCGCCGGTGGGTCGCATGGCCTTGGGCGATCAGTTCTTCCTCACCCTCGCGCGCATGGGCCAGCACGGCGTCCACGTCGCCCGCCGCCCCCAGACGCAAGGCCTGCCCGGTGCCCACCACCACCAGTTCCGCAGTGATGCCGGTGTCGTCCTGCAAGGCAGGCAGCAGAATATCCGCAAGGCCGGAGTTTTCGAACGATGTCGTCACCGCGATCCGCAAGGTTTCGGCCTGCGCGGCAAAGGCGGACAGACACAAGCAGGCTGACAATAAAAAGCGTTTCATAATACCAGATCCCCATTCAGAAAAGCCGTCGCCTGTGGCGAAACAGGACCGGCGAAGAAAGCTGCCGCAGGCAGCATGTCGATCAGAAGGCCATCGTGCAGAAACAACACCTCATCAGCAAGACGGCGCGCCTGGCCCAGATCATGCGTCGACATCACGATCCGCGTGCCCGCCGCGCAGGCGGCAAGCAGGATCTTTTCGATATCCTGCGTGGCCCGCCCGTCAAGATTGGCGCAGGGTTCATCCAGAAACAGCACCTGCGGTTCTGTCACCAGCGCGCGCGCCAGCGCGAGTTTCTGCTTTTCGCCCCCCGACAGGACGGTCGCCGGACGCGGCAGCGCCGCTGCGAGACCGACGCGCGCGGCCCAATCTTCGGCGGCAAGCCGCGCCTCGGCCCGGCGCATGCCCCGCAGGATCAGGGGATAGGCGATATTGTCGCGCAGGTTGCGGCGCATCATGATCGGGGTCTGGAACACGAAAGACTGTGCCGCATGGGCATCCGCGTCGCTGACCGACCACGCCTTATGCCCGGCTGTAATCCGTTCGATCCCGTGCATCGCGCGCAGCAATGTGGTCTTGCCGCTGCCATTGGGCCCGATCAGCACGCTGATGCCCGCGCCCTGCAAGGTCAGGGACACCGGCCCAAGCAGCCGCTTGCCACGACGCCGGACCGCGATGTCTTGCAGGTTGAGTGGCAGAATGTCGGAAGAATTCACCATCTGCTGCCCTGTTCGGTCCGTGACAGCATATGCATGCCAAGGTTGACCGCGATCGCCAGCCCGATCAGCACAAAACCCAGTGCCAGCGCCAGCGCAAAATCCCCGCGCCCGGTTTCCAGCGATATCGCCGTGGTCAGGACGCGTGTCGCATTGTCGATATTCCCGCCCACGATCATGATCGCGCCCACCTCGCCGATGCCACGACCGAAACCGGCAAGCTGCGCCGTCATCAGCGTGCGCCGCCCATCCCAAACCAGCGTCACAATGCGCTGTCTGCGCGACGCATGCAGCGAGATCAGCAGATCGTGGTAATCCGCCCAAAGTTCCCGCATCGCCTGATGCGCGATAGAGGCGACCAGCGGCGTGATGATGATGACCTGGGCGATGACCATGGCTGTCGGGGTGAAAAGCAGCCCCAGCACACCAAAGGGGCCAGAGCGTGACAACAGGATATAAACGATCAACCCCACCACCACCGGCGGCAGCCCCATCAACGCATTGAGCACGGCGATGACATAGCGCCTGGCGGGAAACCGCGTGATCGCGAGCCATGCGCCAAGCGGCAGGCCAATCAGCGACGCGATTGCCGTGGCACTCAGCGTCACGTAAAGCGACCGCAGCGTAATCTCGATCAATGCAGGGTCCAGCGACACCACCAGCCGGGCCGCCGTGGCGAAACCTTCTGTCAGATCGCTCATCTATGGTCCATGGCTGATGTCACGCTTTTCAAAACCCTGATAAATGCGCGATACAACGCCCCCGCATGCCGCCGCTGTGCTCTAACAGCAATCAGCCGGTGGCAACAAGCCTCTCTCAGGCGCTTTGTGAACCGGGCCAAACGGCGTCGGTGGCTGGTGACACCAAGACTGACGCGCTACCAGAAACGCCTTTCTGGCTTCAGCTTCCGTACAACCTGAGCATTCGGCCACCCAGAACCTGCGAACAAACGCCCAGATGCAGCGACGCCCGCATCAGCGCCCTGGTCCGTTTGGCAGGGTGCCAAAAGAAAACCCCTGCTGCTGCCGTCAGGATGGCAACCTTCGCTGCCGCCTTCGCCAGGTAGACCACCCGCATGGCGCCCGGTGGGGTGTTCAAAGTGGCATAGGTTTGGCCTGACCGATAGTTTCTGGGCAAGAGAAAGCGCAGCTTTTCGCGTTTTTCCGGGACGTGTTCTCGTACAATCGCGTCGGGCGCATAAGCGATCATTCCACCGTCGCGGACCATCTCGTGGAAAAACGTATCATCCTCACCGCCGGTCTGACCCAGAGCAAGGTCAAACCGCCGCGATTTCACGCAATCTGTATCAAGTTTGATCATCATGTTTCCTGAATATCCCGTCAGGATGCGCCCGTCTCGTTGAATCTCGGGTGCCATGTCGTGCAGGCCTGCGCTACGCATCCAGGCGGGCGCATCGGACCTGAACTCCGCGACGATCCGGCCAAGGACCGCATGGGCGGCAGAATCACGCAAGGTTGCGAACAGATTTTCCGCCCAGTTCGGATCGGCAAACTCGTCGTCGTCGATCATGGCAAGATAACGTGCATTCAATTGTTGCGCTTTGTCCAATAACGCATTGCGCGCAATAGATATATTTCGCGCAGGCGCGTGGACATAGTGCAGGTCGATATCATGGGTTTCCCTTGCCTGCGCAATGATCGACAAGGCCGAGGGGCTTTCATCGTTATCAGCAACAATGACGCAACAGCGCACCCGCCCCCGCAAGGACTGCGTTGCCAAACTTTGGAGTGTCTGCGCCAGTCCGGGCCGGCGAAAGGTGCAGACCCCGATTGCCACCAGGCAGGAAGATGTTTCAGCCAGGGTTGTCATACACCACACCCATGAGGCGACTTGCCGAATACCTGTTGCGCGCCGCGGACGGCCATCGACAAGGTCCAGTGGCGATAAAAAGATGTGCGAAAAATGTCGACATGCTCAAACAATCCGCAGGTCGCTATGCCGGGTTCGGTTGTGTTATGCTTGACGATACGGGCTTTCGCATTAGGTTGGCGGGGTAAACAATGCTGTAAACTCGCAAAAACCAAGCCAATAAGAAAGTCAGTCATGAAAATTATGACATTCGTCATCGGCACAATCGCGGTCACATCGGCTGCGGTTTCCTTTGGCTGGTATGTCGGCATGTCAGCAGGAATGCTGGTGCTCATGGCGCTTGCGGCGTTATTTATCGGGCAGATCATGTATCTTGTTATGCTCGTGGGCATGGCATGGCTTTCGGCAAGGCGTGAAAAAGCGGCAGAGCGTGAACGCAACCCATCCCGATCGGATGCAGATCATGCGGCCAGCGACAAACGGACGCCAAAAACTGCGGCGGGTCCACCCTATGATCCAAAGCGGTAAGCGCACGGCGGATTAGATTCATATTCACGGACTTTCAGGAATTTTCTGATTGGTCACTTGGTGTCCGGGCTAGACCGCTTGGCGGAAAGATTCTGATTGTACTGCCGCATATTGTCGAACACCCTTTTCGCGTAGCGCAGATACGCGCCCGGCCCTTTTCTGGCTAATTTGCGCAACTGGGTCACGTGCCCCGGTTTGAACATCGTGCGTGTTTCGATGCAAAGCACCGGCTTGGCTGCGGTATTGGCGATTTCCTGCGCTTCATAGGGGCTGCTTTCGATGAACAAGCCGGCATCGACCCGTTTATAAAATGCGCCCTTGTAATGGCCCGCGCCGCCCATCGCCTTGCGCTGCGCAACGGTTTCGGCGGGAAACATTTCCAGATGGTCAAAGGCGACCCCGTGACGATGCAGCCATGCCTCGGTCACTGCCCGGTGCTTTTCAAGCCGACCCGTCACAAGCCAACCCACCTTTGCCGTTGGTATGAACAAAGGTTCCACACTTTCGAGAAAACGCGCGTAGCGGTCGGCGTCATCATCCTCGGCCGGGGTGCAATCGCGGCACAGCACACCGTCGATATCGACACACCATTTGCCGATGGCGCCGTGATGCATGACGTTCCAGGCAAAGAAATGCCGCAGCATCGGGACCGTCTGCACAAAGTAATCAACCAGCGGCGCGCCCGCCGATGTCGCATAGATCACAGCAATCTCGATCCGGTGCGGCAGCGCGCGCGCCGCCAGTTCCTGACGGATTTCGCGCAATTGTGCGCCGGTGCCGACGCTGTCATCGACAATCAGCACGTTCAGCGGCTTTGCCTCTGCCCCGTCGAGCGTATTGCGCAGGTTGCGGTGTCCGGACGCGATGAACCGTCCTTCATAAAGCCCCTTGAGATCGGTCAACGGCAGATTCATGTGCAGCGCAATCATCGTCGCAGGGATCATGCCACTGCGCGGGATGGCGACGATCAGGTCCAGATCACGGGGTAATCTGGGCAGCAATCTGACGACATCGGCTTCAAGGTCGGCGTAGGATTTGAATTCCATCTGATACCTCATCAACAATGAAAGCTAGGCTGTCCAGCCTGCCTGCTTGGGGGTGTAAAAACTGGGAAGCTCCCGCGATGCACGCAATCCATAGATCACGCTGGCCAACGTCATCACGGACAATGTGTCGAACTCGAAAAACACGGGCACTTCAACGAATGACAGAACGATCACGAATGAAACGACCATGAAAAAGAACAACGGCGCAGCGCCGCCCGACCGCAGCAGCCAGCGGATACACAGGATAAATCCCGACGCCAGCAATGCGATCTGCGCTGCAACGCCGACCAGACCAATCTCGACCGCGTTAGAAAGATAAAGGTTGTGGAAATTGAAGCCGCTTTTCGATCCGATATAGAATTCCGCCCAAAGCATTTCGGCAGCAGCGTTCCCTTCCACCCAGAACGCGCGATAACCGCCGCCCGATAACGGTGCCTTTGCGATCTCTGCCAGCGCCACGGCCCAAAGGTCCGTGCGCCCGGTCAATGTCGCGTCTTTTCCCGTCAGATCGAACATCAGTTCAAACGCGGGTTCAGAGAAATACCACATCACCAGAACCGCGCCCCCGATCCACATACACAGACTGAATATGCGCGGGGCTTGGCGCTCGGGCGGCAGGGCACGTATCCGCAACAACGCCACGGCAGCGATAAGCACGCAAATCGCCGCAATCATCGCGCCGATCGATTCCGCCATGAAAATCTGTGGCAGCCCAAGCGCCGCACCGACCACGCCGGCCATGCGCCATAGCGGCGTCTGACTTTTGTCGATCATGAAAGCAAAGGAACAAAGCACCAGCGCGACCATGGTGAAGGCGTAGTAATTCTTGCTATCGAAAATCCCGATCCAGATCCCGTCGGGCCTGACTTCGCCGATCAGCACGCTGGCAACGCCTGCAACCAGCAACGCCGAAAACAGCATCTGCAGCAGCAAGAGCGGTGACAAACGGTTTGCCAATGTGATGGCGATGACGAAGGTAATCAAAAGCTGCGTGCCATGCCTGAGGGAAAGCGATGCATGATCCGACCAGAGAAAGCTGACGGTAGCCCAGACAGGCAGCAGGCAGACCCACCAATAAGAGCGGATATCGCGCCACGCCAGATCCAGTCTGCGCACCTGCATCGCCATTCCCAGCAGCAGAAAGACCAGAACCCCGTTGCGCCCCAGATAAGAGACAAACACCAGCGCAAGGAAAATTCCCATGCCCAGCACCGCGTTGGGGCAGATCCTGATCTCGAACGCCCCCCGCGTGCTGCCCGTCATATGCATGGCTGAATCGTGCATCGCGCGGTCCTTATTGTTCGCACAGGACGGAATCAGGGAACTGACAGTCCTCGCCAAGGGCAGTGAAGGCGACCCAGTCTATATCCATCCGTTTGGGCCCGGCGGGATGCTCAAACGGCCCCATCCAGTCCGACAAGGTGTCACTGCCCCAGAGGCTGAAATACATCTTCTGGTCGGTGATCGGCAGCTCATCATCCTCAACCGTATGAATTAGGGCGCCATCCACGAAAAAACTCAGCCGGTCGGGTTCCCATGTAAAGGAGTAGATGTGAAACGCGTCGTTGGCCGCCTGCTCCAGCGGATGAATTGCGCCATGCTTGGGTTCGCCATCCACATAGGTGTTCACGGTCACTTCGCTGGTATTCGCGGTCAGTATCTCGAAATCGATCTCGTCATGGCGTTCACCATGCACGGGACCAATATAGGTAAAGAAGGCGGCATTCAGACCAGAGCCTTCGTTGGTGCGCAAACGCGCCTCATAGGTGCCGTGTCCGAATACAGCGCGGGATTGAATCTCGCCGCATTTATATTCGTGGGTTTCGCTGGTGTCGGCATAAAAATAAAGACTTAGACGCCCCTCTTCATGCGCAACTGCATCTTGTGACCAAAGGCAGTTCTGATGGTCACCGTTGCTCCACCCGTCGGAGATATACCACCGGGACATGTCAAAGGTGGTGAAATCGTCCAGAAACGACGCGTTGTCGGCGTCGGCCCCCGCCACCGCGGTTGCGGCACCAAGAACAAGCGCGCCAACCGCCATGCCAATCCTGCTGCGCCTGACGACCGACATCGCCGGTGCGTCAGGCCGAAACTTTGATTTCATCATTGCCATATCCATAGCGCTCCTGTTCTTCGATACTTCCGTATCGTGTGATCGATTCCATGCTTGTCTTGTTGAAAGCCACGCCAAGCAGTTTGTCATAAAGGATCGGGTCCCTGCTCAGCACCTCTTCGAGCAATTCGCGGGTCATCTTGTTCCATTCGACCACCATCACCAGCCCGTCGATCACCGGTAGCAGCGCGCGCGCATCGGAGACCGGCCCCAACGGCGACAGGTCCACGACGGTAAAGGAATAGGATTTGCTGGCCTCTCTGATCACGTCGCGAAACTCTGGCGATCCGGCCAGATCACCGGCGATGGGATCGCTGGACGGAAACGTGGACGGCAGCAGATGCAAGCCCGTGGATGCCTCCTGCCGCACGGCAGCCTGCCACTTTTCCCGGCCCAGCAGCACTTCACGCAGACCGATGCCCATCACCTTGTGCATCATCTTGCTGAGCCCCGACGTACGCAGATCGGCGTCGATCAACAGGACAGACCGCCCACCGGATGCAATCAGCGCCGCAAGATTGGCCGCAACGGTTGATTTGCCCTCGGACGCCCGGACCGACACCACGCCAAGCACATAGCCGGGCTTGTTATTGGCAGCCGTATCGGAATGGACGCGGATATTGCGCAGGGTTTCCGTAAAATGCGACAGCGGGAAACGCATGGCGGGAAACGGAAACCGGAAGGTTTCGCGCTTGTCGGTCGCGATATCCAGCCGCCGTTCGCGGTTCATCGGGATGGCTGTGCCTACCATCTCTGCGGGTGACAGCAACGGCAGATATCCCAGGAACGGCTTGCCGGTGGTGTTGCGCAGATCCTCTTTGGTACGGATGAACTTTTCCGCGCCGTCGCGGATCAGGGCGATCGCCGTGCCTGCCATCATCCCCAGGATCATCATGAACGCCAGCACCAGCGATTTGCGTGGCGCAAACGGGTTTTCAGGTATATCCGCAACCGACAGCACGCGCACATTCGTGACGGGAAAGGTCTGCGTCTGCTCCAGATCCTTGAGGCGCAGCAGATAGGTTTCATTCAAAGCGTCGAACACCTCTGCCTGCCGCTCCAATGCGCGTAATTCGACCTGCGCCTGCGCCAGTCGCAGATTTTCCGTGGCCGCCTCGGCAATGCTTTCGCGCAACATCCCCGCCTCGGTTTCCAGCGCACGCGCGGCGTAAAGCGAGGTTTCATGCAAGGTCTGCAATTCTCTTTGCAGCGATCTGCCTTCCGTTTCGATCTGGGCGCGCAATTGCACGACTTCCGCGTGATCGGGGCCATATTGGCTTTCGATCTGTTCGGCCCGGCGCACCAGCCCTTGAAGTCGCTGTTGCCCAGCCGTGAAACCGGCGTCAGGAATACCCACGGCAGGCGCGCCAGCCTGCACGAATGCCGCCGGATCAAGCGCGCGCAATTCGGCATAGACGCTGTTCTGTGCGCGCAGTCGTGCCAATTGCACAGTGGCCGCGCCCAGATCGTTGTTAAGCTGCGCGATTGTCTGCGCCGTGATCGATTCGCCCGCAATGGCAAGCAATCCGCTGGCGGCGCGGAATTCTTCGGCCTCCAGCGCCGCCGTCATGGCGTTGTCCTGAATGATGGACAAACGCTCTTGCAGCCAGTCCAGCACCCGCGCCGAGGCCGCGACATTGCCGATCATCTGATCCGACACGATGGCGCGCCCATAGGCATTGACCACCGCTGCGGCAAGCGCGGGATCAGCCGACGCATAGCGGATCGTGAACACCGAACTGCGTCCTTCGCGCCGCACCTCGATATCACCGGTCAGCGCATCGGCGGCGGACATGCGTTCCAGCCGGTCCAGCTCTTCGAACGACACATCCTCAACCCCAGGTGGCGCGCTGCCCGGCAGAACCGCCCCGATCAGACCGCGCAAGCCCTGAACGGCCTCGCGCAGCAACGGTTGGGGCGGCTGCATGAAGGAAGCATTGTTGTGCAGATCAAGATCGTCAACGACGGCCAGCGCGATCTGCTGCGAGGTCAGCACGCGTTGCGCGCTTTCCAGCAGGATATCGTTCTGTGCCAATCCACCGCGGTTCTGCGCATCACCGACGCCGGGAATTTCCTCTCCGATCATGACTTCGGCGGATGCACGGTAAAGCGCGGGTGTCGTCTGCAGATAGACAAATCCGACGCCAAGCGCCGCCAGCACCGCAAGCCCCAGAACCAGTTTATGGTTCCGCATCGCGGTCATGATGGTCGAGACATGAATTTCACGACCATAAACTGGCCTGTTGGTCGACGGCGTCATGCCGGGGTCACTATCGCCAAAACGCACAAGCATCTTGTTCATGATCCCTCCTTTTTCATCGGGTGTTTGTTGTGTTTGTTTTCAGCGGACATAACGAACCGGGTCTTTACGTGGTGATACAGGCCATTCCAGAAACCAGCGGACCAGCCCATCTGCATGAGACCTGCGGCAATGCCGCTTGCAGCCAAGGCGGGTCTGCGGTGCTGCAACGCCATCAGCAGCCCTGCCAGACAGCAGATCAGCAGCCATAGCAAAAGCGGGACAGCAAAAATCACATGCAGGCCGGACAGCACCGCA
Source organism: Yoonia sp. (assembly GCF_046292185.1). GTDB lineage: Bacteria > Pseudomonadota > Alphaproteobacteria > Rhodobacterales > Rhodobacteraceae > Yoonia. The sequence continues at coordinate 50,775 of NZ_JBKBQY010000002.1, read as the reverse complement.
AGGCAGGCAGCGGGCGCAAGGCTGACCAGAACAAGGTGCCTTTTGCGAAAACTGTCCGGATGCCTGATGGCAGTGGCCAGACGGCCGCGCCCGAAATTGAAATATTGTCTGGCAAGCCCCGTCAGGCTGTCGCGGGGGAAATAGATCATCTGCGTCTTGCCGGTCAGCCAGATACGGCAACCCGCCTTGCGCAGCCGCGCATCCAGTTCGGCATCTTCGTTATGGGTGAATGTCTCGTCATATCCACCAACCTTGGAAAAAGCGGCCCGGCGCATCAATGCGTGATGCCCATGTTCGACATACCGCCCCTTGGGTTCGCCGCGATGTGCGGACCCGCCATTGCCGACAAAACCGTTCTGTGCGGCCGCGATCACGTTCTGCATCCCGCCATCCCCACGGGCCAACATCGTAACGACCACGCTGTCCGCGCCGGTCTGGCAGGCCTCGTCCAGCAGAACTTCGCAGTAATTGTCGGGATAGGCGCCATGTGCGTCCACACGGATCAGCCAATCGACCTCTGGCGGGCAGTTTGCCACAGCAAGATTGACCGCTGCCGATTGCAGCTTGCGTGGATTGTGCAACAGGAACAGGCCCGGCACGCGCCTTGCTTCTGACAGCACAAGATCGACAGTCCCGTCGTCAGAACCGCCATCCGCGACGATGATCGCAGCCCCCATGCGCTGCGCGCCCGGCAGCAGCATCCGCAGCACCGGGATAATGTGGCGTGCCTCGTTCAGGGTCGGGATAACGATCGCGACACATGCCTGCGCATCTTGTGCCTGACGATTGGGCCGGGCTGCGTAAAACGCGCTTAATTCTGTTCTCAGTGATATCATCGGGCAAGATCCGCCGTTGTGGCGCGTGGCGAAACCGGCCGGTTGGTCCGCATGCGGGCGTCCCCTGACAGCAACTGCACCAAAGCAATGCAATCCTGCCGGGTTGTGCGCCAGGTCGCGGGGTCAATTGCGTCTTGCTGTCTTGCCAAGGCGGAAAGATGACCCTGATCCACCCCCTGCAAGACCGAGGCGACCGCAATCGGACGCAGATCCCGCAAGACCATCCCAATGCCCCGTATCCGCAGAAAGCGCCCGGTTTCGGTGCCTTCCAGCGCCAGGGGGATGGCCCCATGCGCGCAGCTTTCATAAAGCCGGTTCGGCAGCAGCCAGTCTGAATTGGCATTGGCGTCATAGCGGTCGACCAGCCAGGCGAAATCAACCGTGCTGTAGATGCGCGCAAGGTCATGACGATAATCATAGGGTCCGCAAAAGCTCATATGCGGGTTTTCCTCGACGATCCGATGAAAATCAGGAAGCGCGTCCAGCGCGGGTTTTCCGCGCAGCACCAGCTTGACACGACCGTCAAGCCGGCGCGTCACCTGATCAAGGCAATCCAGCGACGCGGCACAGCGCAGGATGCCGAACCAGCCGATAACCAGCGGCCCGATGCGTTTCACGCCCTCGCGCGATGCGGGCGTATCACTTTCGACATCGCGTCCGTGCCAGATTTTGTTTTCGATCAGGATCGGGGGCGATGAAATCTGTTTATGGCGCGCAAAATGTTCCTGATCGAACCTTTGAGATGAAATGATGACACTTTCCACCTGGGCGCAAAGCTTGCGTTCGACCCAGCGAAGCGAGGCCGAAACAACGCCCTGCCCGATCATCAGGCGATGCACGTCCAGAACTTCGTAAAATATCTTGGGTGCCGCGCCTTTGCACCGGGCCTTGATACGCGCCGCCAGCGGTAACATTTCCAGATTGCGTGCCATGATGATGTCGGGCGCAAAGTCGCGCGCAAATTCACGCGCACGGATCAAAACGCGCAGGCTCGCCCATCCACGGTGCAGAATTCTGCGGTTATGCGTGCGTCCCAGCACCAGCGCCGGGCGATCAAGCGGTGATGTCAGCCGGCGAAACCCGATGACCGCCACTTTCGCGCCGCCGGCTTCGAGCATGCTGACACGTCGCCAGATCGCGGCGTCGTCCAGATCATGCGCAAGGTAAAGGATGTTCTTCATAGGCTTCTCGCATAATTTGCAGCGTGGCGCGGCTGGTCTGCCGTCGCTTCACGCGGGCCAATTTGAATATCCTCGTACGCATCGACGACGCGGGCCGACCGCAGCACCGGCACCAACCCCAGCGCGAATGATCCGGCGCGCCCGACGGCAATAATATCCAGGTCATATTCACATGACATGCGCGCAAGATTGGCCCAGATCGCCGCTGCAGATCGCGTCCAGCCGGACGCGGGGGCATCCGGGACCTGCACGACGTTGAAACCGGGACAAACGGCACCTGTCATGTCACCCGATGCACACAGAATGATCTTCATCCGCTTTTGCGTCGCCGCAGGTTGCTGGCGTTTGCGCAAGCTCCGCTCTTTCAGTGTGTGCGCCAGCATTGTCCAGCTTGCCGGATAGCGCACAAGAAGCCCCAGCGCGGCAAAAGCCCGACGCGCTTTCAACGCATCGATCAACTGCGCGTAATGCAAATGCTGCTCGTGCGTTTCTATCCGACGCAACAGCGCCGGGCGCAGATCGGCGCGGTCGGCTGGCAGCGCATCGACAAGCGCCTTCTGCACCGCGATCATCGGCTGCAGTTTCGCGACGCTGAAACGATGCGACAAAGACGCGGCGTGGCGCCGGTAAAGATACATCGCATCAGGTATCAGGGTGAAGCGCGCACCGGACAGCAGCAGGCGCAGATAGAAATCATGGTCCTCATCCACCCGAAGATCGGGATTATAGCGTATATCGCCAATCGCCGCGCGCCGGATCAAAGGCTTGACATAGCCAAGCGCAACGTTGCGCCGTCCGGGCAGACGCCCCTCGATCAGTGCCTGCGCATCGATCATTTCCGGCTGCACAAGATCAAGGTCCTGAAACAGCGTCCGGGGATTTTCAGACAGATCCTGGGCGAAAAAGATCAGATCGTCGGCGACCATATCCGCCTGCAACGACTTTGCCGCACTCAGCATAAGGGTCAGCCGTTCGGGGTGAATGATATCGTCTGAATCGACAATGGCGACCCAGCTCCCGCGCGCAGCCTCCAGCGCGCGATTCCGGGCACCTGCTGGTCCGGTCGGCGTTTCTGACCGGAGCAGGCGCACACGGCCATCATTGGCCATGATCTCTTGCACGATGGCGATGCTTCGGTCCTGCGATCCATCGTCAGACAGGATCAGTTCCAGCGCGGGATGGGTCTGTGCCAGAACCGATTGCATCGCCGCGCGAAGATGCGCGTCACCGTTGAAATTGGCCATGAGGACCGAAATCAAAGGTGCCTTGGCCGCGCTGTGCATATGGTCATCCATTGGATTTCCCTTTCGTCATGGCGCGCCGGATCTCGGCAATCTCTGCATGCGACATGGCAAGGGCGATGACGCAATAGGTCGCCACGCCGGTCACGACTTGACAGACCAGCAAGAACGCGGGGGAGATCATCGTCAGAACGAATGGCAGCAAGGCCAGAACCACGCACATTGCAGCGGTCGCCAGCAAGGGGGCCATCAACGCTCTGGCATATTGGATCGCCGTGATCCCGATCAGTTTGCGTGCAATCAGAAAGCAGCCCGGCGCAATCGCCAGATTAACCACCACGATCCCGATCATGACAACGTCCAGCCCACGCCCGATGAACAGCGCGATCACCGTCAGCGTCAGGGCGTAGCGGATCAGATCAAAGCCGAACCAGATATCCGCACGGCCCAGACCGCTGGCCAGCGATGCGGCCGGAACATGCAGTCCGAACAGCAACCCGATGACCGCAAAGGCCTGAATTGCCGGTATCGCAGGCTGCCAATGGCTGCCCAGAACCAGCGGAATAGCATTATCCGCAAGAACGAACAGCCCTGCAAACAGCGGGAATGTCGCCAGGGCCGCCGCAAAGGTCACCAATGCAAAGGGTCCGACCTGCTTGCCGGGCTCTTCTTGAATCGCGGCGAAAAATACCGTCGCAACGGGGTAAAACGCGCCCGTCGTGACCCCCGACAACAGGTCAAACAGCCGCTTGCCCAGAAAATAGAGCCCAAGCACGGCCGGGCCTGCCAGAATACCGATCAGGATCTGGTCAAGATTGATCACGGTCAATATGCGATTGCCTGATGAAAACAGGCCGAAGCGCATCAGATCGGATGCCGCCGCCTTGCTGACCCGAAAACGCGGATGCCAGCGCGCAGCCTTGATCAAAATAGCGGCTGACACGACAGAGGTAATCACAGGCGCCATCGCCAAGGCCCAGAGGCCATAGCCATTCAGCGCCATGATGATACACACCACCCCGCCGATGCCGTTGCCGATGGCCGTGCGCGCCGCGATATATTTGAATTGCATATCTCTGATGACCAGCGCCTGCGGGACGACGGCGATCAGATCGATCACAAGCTTGAGCCCGATGAACGGCAAAAGCATGGCAAGTACAGGTTCGTCGGTGAATTCTGCGATGGTCGGGGCAAGAAGCAGAATGGGCACATAAAGCACCACCCCCGAAATCAGACACATCCAGAAGACCGTATCCAGATGCTCTGCCGCGATCCGGGATCTTTGGATGATCGCTTCGCCAAAGGACGCAGGCGTCGCACAGCCGACAAAGGTGACCATGCTGACCGCCAGGGCGACGATGCCGAATTCGGTCGGCCCCAGCAGCCGCGAAGTTATGACAAAGACGATGGCCGCGATGATCGTCGCGGACCCTGTATTCAACGCCGACCACAAAAGGCCGACAACAGCCTTGCGGCCGCGGTTCGCTTTGGCCAGCGCGCGGATCGGTGCCGCCTCTGCTGTACCTTTTGACACAGTTTCGCTGAATGTCTGGGTCATTGCGTCACCACATCCGGCAATTGCTGGCTCCAGCGGTTGCGCATGCGTGGCAGGGTCACTTCGACGACGTCGCCAGGCTCCAACACGGTTTCCAGCCCGGTCAGCGTGGTGATGCCATCCGGTGTGGCGCGCCGGATCGTCACAAGCGGTACAGGTGCCGTGACGGGTTCATCCGACAGGCTTTCCTGCACGAACATGCCAGTTTCGGCCAGCGCGATACGTTGCTGGGTGTCCAGATTTGTGACGACGCGTTCCAGCTCTTCGTCAACCAGTTGCAATTGCCGCGTATCCTCGATCACTTCGCGGTCGCGCAGGGCAAGCTTTTCGGCCTCTGCGATGGTGATCCCCTGCCGTGCGCGCAGGATCGCGGTCGAGATTTCAAGCTGCTGCGCTTCTGTCTGTGCGATGGATCGTTCGGCTTCCCCGACGCGGGCATTGGCGGCCAAACCACGTTCGACCAGAGCAAGCGCGCTTTCATATTCGCTTTGCGCGATTTCGCTCAGACGGTCCAGCGCTGCCGAGCGTTCCAGCAAGGCGTCGACCTCGTTGTTTAAAAGCCTGATCTGGTCGCTCAAAGCGGTGAGTTCGCGCGCACGTTGCTGACGGCGCAGTTGAAGCACATCGTTTTCCACATCTACCAGACGGGCGGGCCAGGCGTTGTCGCCGGATGTTGTCGGCATCGTGACTGCGTCCTGACCGTCAATCGCTGCCTGCAGCATCGCGCGGCGCACGGCGAGCCGTTCGCCTTCCTGATGTAAAAGCGAAATATTGCCTTCACGGTTGAAAATCTCGCGTGCATCGATGTTGACCGCATTCTGATCGAGCGAGCTGCCCCCCGCCTGCGCCAGAAGCTGCACCGCGACAAGGCCCGGTCTGAACGGATATTCGCCCGGATTGCGCACTGCGCCCGCTATGTAAACCGGACTATACTGCGTGACGCTGACAATGGCATCCAGCGATGCGGATGTCGCAAGGCGTTGCTGCAACCTCTCGGCCACGACCTGCCCCATTTCGGCGGTGGTCATGGCATTTGCATCGATCTGGCCGATGAACGGCACGTTGACCATGCCATCCGACCCGACCGGCAATGCGCCGCGCAGGGCCTCCCATTCGACGGCGGCGCTTTCCAGTTGGTCCCATTCAAGGACGCGCAGTTCCAGTACGTCGCCCGGACCAATCCGGTAGGTTTCGGCCAGCAGGGGCTGGGTGCACAGCATGATGGCAAGACTGCAGATAGCAGTGAAAGTGCATTTTGGCATAATTTGCTCCGTGGTAGTCTTGGTTGATCGGGCGCGTCAGTAGGCGCCGCGACCAAACAAGGCGACCGGGACGGTCTTGAAAATAACCTTCATATCCATCAGCAAAGAGCAGTTGGACACATAATATCTGTCCAGCGCGACACGGCGTTGATAGCCGGTATCGCTTCTGCCACTGACCTGCCACAGCCCTGTCAGGCCGGGGCGGGCACGCAGATAATGACGCAGGGAAGGGCCGAATTTCTCCAGCTCTGTTTCCTCGACCGGGCGTGGCCCGACAAAGCTCATCTCGCCGAACAGGATGTTGAAAAGCTGGGGCAGCTCATCGACGCTGTACTTGCGCAATATCTGGCCCAAAGGCGTGACCCGCGGATCGTTCTTGAGCTTGCGGTGCAAAAGCCATTCACGTGCCGCTTCCGGGTTTTCGATCAGATAGCGCTGCAGATAGGCTGCGGAATCCGGCCGCATGCTGCGGAACTTCCAGCATCTGAACTTCTTGCCGGAACGCCCGACCCTTATATGCCCGAAGAACGCAGGCCCTCCGTCAGAAAAATGTATTGCCAGCGTCAGCCCGATCAGCAGCGGCGACAGCAAGATGCAGGCGACAAGCGCCAGAAACACGTCGAATGCGCGCTTCATATGGCCCCCGCAGGGTATGCCGTCGATTGGTTGGAAGGAGGACGAAACCTGTCGCAGCGTCATAACGCTGTCGTGGCTCGCCTGAAAATTCTGAAACTTCGTCTGGTGCGAATCCGGCATAAACTTACCTATTATAAATAATTGAAAAACGGTCGAACAAAAAATAATCAGCGGGCTCTTTGACGTAATCTCGTCCAAGCCTTCTTGCGCTACCTTTGATACAGCTTCCACCATATTTCAAACATTTTTATGTCATATTCGTCCTTGACATCGGAAGAATGTAGCAATTTTTCGACTTTTGTTCACCAAGTGAGCGGGAAATGGGCAGCATGAGCGGACAAGGCAACTTCCGAGGCACCGGAACCCGGCCGCTCTGTGCCATTTGGCACGAATCGAAACCGCTGATGGGGGGCACCACGCGGCGACGCCGACTCGGTCGCTGAAAACCCGGATCTGTCGGGTCCCGCCGAAGGTCGCGAAATGCGACCTGCCGCATCCGGGCTGCCGCCGTGATATTATGTCTTCTTTATGGTAAATTTGTGGCGCGGCACAAATGCGCCAGCGCATGAGCGACGCATCATCGTGATGGCGTCGAACCGGCGATAGACAGAAGAAGTGATGGTGCCCCCACACGGACTCGAACCGCGGACCTACTGATTACAAATCAGTTGCTCTACCAGCTGAGCTATAGGGGCACTGGTACCGGGCAAACGCCTTCGGTTGCGGGCGTATAGCAGGGGAAAACGCACTCTGGCAATGCCGATCTGACGTTCATCGTGCAAATAATTCCGCGCCCGCCCTAGCGGTTCGCCCGGGCAAGCAATCCGACCGCCAAAAGCCCCACAAGCGTGATCATCATCGCCGCCGGTGCCGCCTCTGACAGGTTTTCAAGCGAGGCTTTCGCATGTACCCGTGTCGCCAGCGTTTCATAGTTGAACGGTCGCAGCAGCAGGGTGGCGGGCAGTTCCTTGACGATATCGACAAAGACAAGCAGCAGGGCAGATCCCATCGACGCGCGCACCAGTGGCAGATGTATCGCGCGCAGCGTGCCGCCTGCGCTGCGCCCGAGCGAGCGCGCGGCCATCGGCAGGCTGGGCGGGACCCGGCCCAGCGCCGCATCCGCTGTGCCCTGGGCGATGGCAAAGAACCGCACCACATAGGCCAACACCAATGCCGCCGCCGACCCGGTAAAGATCAGCCCCGGATCGTCAAAGCCCATGGCGACCATCGCATCGGCCAGCCGGTTGTCAAAGGCCGCCAATGGCACCAGAATGCCAATACCCAGCACCGCACCGGGCGCGGCATAGCCGATGGCCGTCACCGGCATCAATTGTCGCGGCAGGCTGTGGCGCGACATGCGCACGCCGTAAACCATGAACACGCCCCCGACCACTGTCACCACCGCAGCGATCCCGCCGACGGTGACGGTATGGATGATCGCGTGGTGCAGCCCCGGTGCGACCCACATGTTGGCGTCGAATGCATGGCCGAGGATCACGGTCACCGGCAGGATAAAGCCCAGCAGCACCGGAAACGCGCAGAGGGCGGTGGCGACCCATGCCTTCCAGCCGGTCAGGGATTCCGGCGTGACCGGGCGGGTGCCGCGCGCTGATCCGAAAACGCGGATCTTGCGGCGGCTCAGCTTTTCCGCCAGCACCAGCAGGATGATCACCGCCAGCATTGTCGTGGCCAGTTGCGCGGCACCGCCCAGATTGCCGCTTTGCAGCCAGACCGAAAAGATACCCGTGGTCAGCGTCTGCACCGCGAAATAGGCGACCGTGCCGTAGTCGTTCACGGTTTCCATCATCACGATCGCAACGGCTGCCGCGATGGCCGGACGGGCCAGCGGCAGGCCGACCCGGAAAAACCGCCCCCAGGCCCCTGCCCCCAGCGCGCGCGCGACTTCAAACGCCGCGCCCGATTGTTCGCGGAACGCCGCGCGCGCCAGAAGATAGACATAAGGATAGAGTGCCGCGCTCAGCACGACGATGGCGGCCTCGCGTGTCCGGATCGCAGGAAACCAGTAATCGCGCGAAGATTGCCATCCGAACGTGTCGCGCAGTGCGGTTTGCACCGGTCCCGCATATTCGAGAAAATCCACCAATGCATAGGCCCCGACATAGGCCGGCACCGCCAGTGGCATCAGCAGCGCCCATTGCAGCACGCTGCGACCGGGGAACCGGTACATCACCACCAGCCAAGCGGCACCCGTCCCCACCACCGCGGTGATTGCACCGACACTGAACATCAATACCGCCGTATTGGACAGATAGCGCGGCAAGGTCGTGCGCAGCAGATGCGGCCATATATTTTCGGTTGGCGTCAGCGCAAACCAGATCACCGCGAAAATTGGCACCATGACCATCGTCGCAATCAGCAAGGCACCGACGGACCAGGGGTCAATCCGGCGCCGTCGTCGTCTGGCGTTGTAAATCTGACTTATTTGATCGGACATCAGCAGGGTCTAGTCGAAACGGGTTTTGCTGTCCAGATTGCCCGCTATGATATAGAGCAGCCAAAAACCAAGGATGGCCCATGCAGATTGCCTTTCACATCGGCGCGCATTGCACAGACGAAGACCGTTTACTGAAATCCCTTCTCAAGAATAACGACAGCCTGTTGCAGCAGGGGATCGCGGTGCCCGGCCCCGGAAAGTACCGCAGCCTGATCCGCGAGACGATTCAGGGCATGGCCGGCACCCCCACGAACCCGGACACGCGCGATATCTTGCTTGATGCGATTGTCGCCGCTGACGATCTGCGGCGGCTGGTGCTGAGTAATGATAATTTTATCTGCGTTCCCAACCGGATCGTCGAGCATGGCGTGTTCTACGCGCAGGCCGAGGCCAAGACCCGCGGCTTGCACCGCCTGTTTCCGGATGACGAGATCAGCCTGTTCATGGCGATCCGCAATCCCGCCGCATTCCTGCAGGACGCCCTGCCCAATGTGAAGATTCAGGATCTGGGTGCGTGGATGGGCATGCTGTCGCCCGAGGAAATCCGCTGGTCCGATGTAATCCGCCGGATCAAGCAGGGCGCCCCCGACACGCCGCTGACAATCTGGTGCGACGAAGACAGCCCGCTGCTGTGGGATCAATTGATCCACCGGATATGCGGCGTTGAACCGCAGGGCGGGCTGACGGGCGGGCTGGACCGGATAGCAGGATTGCTGAGCCCCGAAGGCATGACCCTTCTGACGGAAAAGCTGGCGCAGTCCGGGGATATCACCGCTCCGCAGCGCCACGAGATCATCGCCGACGTCTGGGCCGATCATGCGCTGACTGCGCAGATTGAACAGGACATCGACCTGCCCGAACTGGATGCAGCGACAGTCGCGCATATGAGTGCGGCGTATGAAGCTGATCTGGCGGTGATCGCCGCCATGCCGGGGGTCGAGCTGTTGCTACCGTTCAGATAGCGCGGGCGAGGAAGACGCAGCACATGTATTTTGCGCAAGATAACGAATGCCTCCCCGCGGGGCAGGTTTCGCCCGTCTTCCCCGCGAGGAAGGTCGGCAATGCGTGATATCACCGGCTTACGTATATATATGGTTCATCTGCGTTAACGTGGGCCAGCGCGCCGCGCGATGCGGAACCCCCCGGTTAAGACATGCCCAAAGCGGACATATAGAGGTCCATCACCGCTTCTTCTTCGGCCAGGTCGTTGGCGTCGCGCTTGCGGATCGCGATGATCTTGCGCAGGACCTTGGTGTCGTAACCACGGCCCTTCGCCTCTGCCATGACTTCTTTCTGGGCGTCGGCGATGTCTTTTTTCTCGGCTTCCAGACGTTCGAACCGTTCGATGAACTGGCGCAGTTCCTCGGCGGCGACGGATGATGTTGTTTCGGTGATTGAATCGTTCATGGCGCTCTCCTCGCGGGGTTGGGGTGTGTTAGCTGCTGGCCTGATGGCCCGCAACCCTTGCACCGCGTCCCTGCCCGCTCTATGGCAGGCAAAACAGCGGAGAGTTTGATGGAAATCCTTGTCGCAATCGGTGCTGGCCTGTCGGCTGTCGGCCTGCTGGGAATTATCTACAGCATCCTGACTGTTGTGAAAGCCAAACGCGCCAACCTCTCGGACGAGGATATGCGCGTCAAGATGTCCAAAGTGCTACCAATCAATCTGGGCGCGCTCTTCATCTCGGTCATCGGGCTGATGACAGTCGCGCTGGGTCTGATGCTGGGCTAAGATGCGGCCTGCGCCGCTATTACGCCGGACAGAAAATATCGTAGATCCGTTCCAGCAGGGGCCGCACACGCGGGTCTGCGAGATGATAGCGGATGTTGCGCCCATCCCTGATCGCGGCGACCAGACCTTCGCTGCGCAGGCGCAATAGCTGGCCGGACACGTAAGACTGACTGGCACCCAGCGCTTTTTCGAGCTGTCCCACCGACATGTCACCCGGCACAAGCGCGCATAAAATCCGCAGACGGCCGGGATTCGACAGCGCCTTGAGCAATTCCGCCGCCTCTTGCGCGGCGGCATCCATCGGATCGACTTGAAAATCAGTGACTTGGTCCATAGCAGCACCTTAAATGGCATCTTTAAACATTTCAACATTGAAATGTTACGAGCAGTGCTTATTGTCTTTCGACAAAGGAGAATCAACATGAAACCCGACGTGAAAGCCTTTTTCGATGAGGCCACCAATACGATTTCCTATGTCCTGCGGGAACCTGCGGGCAGCAATTGCGCGATTGTGGATTCAGTGCTCGACTACGATTCTGCCGCAGGGCGGACCGATACGTCATCGGCGGACGCAATCATCGCGTGGATCAGGGACCAAGGGCTGAACGTGGCCTGGATTCTGGAAAGCCATGTGCATGCGGACCATCTGTCCGCAGCGCCCTATCTGCAGGACCACTTGGGTGGCAAGATCGGCATCGGGGCCAATATCACCTTGGTGCAGGACACATTCGGCAAGATATTCAACGAAGGCACCGCATTCCAGCGCGACGGGTCACAATTCGACGTGTTATTCGCGGACGGCGATACATTTCATATCGGACAGATGCGCGCCGACGTGCTGCACACCCCCGGCCACACACCGGCCTGCCTAACCTATGTGATCGGCGACGCCGCCTTTGTCGGCGATACGCTTTTCATGCCCGATTTCGGCACGGCGCGCTGCGATTTTCCAGGCGGGTCGGCGGAGGATCTTTACCGCTCGATCCAGAAAATCCTGTCCCTGCCCGACGAGACCCGGATCTTTGTCGGACATGATTACAAGGCACCTGGGCGTGACGACTTTGCCTGGGAAACCACGGTGGGCGAGCAAAAGGCGATGAATGTCCATGTGGGTGCCGGCAAACCGCTGGAGGAATTCGTTTCCATGCGCAACACCCGCGATGCACAATTGGGGATGCCCCGGCTGATCCTGCCGTCGCTGCAGACCAATATGCGCGCTGGCCACCTGCCGGAGCCGGAAGACAACGGCACACGGTATTTCAAAGTGCCGATCAACCAGTTGTAAGCAGTTCGGGGGCCTCGGATGCAAATTGAATGGATCATAGGCCTGATCGGCGGTGGGCTGATCGGACTGGCAGGGGCGATTTTCCTGCTGGTCAACGGGCGCGTCATGGGGGCGTCGGGCATCATCGGCGGATTGGTCGATGGCAGCGGGCGCGATGACCGGGCCGAACGCGCGGCGCTGCTGGCGGGGCTGTTCATCGCACCGGCCATCATGGCCTTTGCAATCGGCGGGGCGCAGACGCATCTGACCGGCAATTTTGCGGTCGTCATCGCGGCGGGTCTGCTGGTGGGGGTCGGTACAAGGCTTGCCAATGGCTGTACCTCTGGCCATGGGGTCTGCGGAATTTCGCGCCTGTCGCTGCGCGGAATCGTCGCGACCGTGTTTTACATCGGGGCCGGTGGTCTGACGGTGGTGGTGTTCAGGCATCTGCTGGGGGCAATCTGATGCGCGCTGTCTTTGCTTTTCTGACGGGCTGTCTTTTTGGCATGGGCCTGCTGATTTCCGGCATGACTGACACAACCAGGGTGCAGGGCTGGCTGGATGTGTTCGGCGACTGGGACCCGACGCTGGCCTTCGTGATGGGCGGGGCGATTATACCCATGGCCATCGCCTGGCGGTTCACCATCGGGCGCAAGCTGGTGCTGGCGGTGGCCTTTCCCACCCCGCCGCAACCGCGGATCGGGCGCAATCTGGTGATCGGGTCGACGATGTTCGGGATGGGCTGGGGTCTGGCAGGGTTGTGCCCCGGACCAGCGATTGCCTCGCTGTCCTATGGTGGTATCGGTGGGCTTGTCTTTCTGGCCGCGATGCTGGCAGGTATGGTGCTGACACCGGGGCTACGCATCAGGATCGACCGCGCCCTCGCCGCCGCAGCATAAGGACAAGACCATGGACATCCGCCATATCACCCCCGATTACGCCGTCAGCCCGCAAATCAGTGCCGAGGATATCCCCGCCATCGCCGCCGCCGGTTTTACCAGGGTCATCTGCAACCGGCCCGACGCAGAGGTGCCGCCATCGCATCAGGCCGCCGCAATTGAAGCCGCAGCAAAGGCTGCCGGGCTTGACTTTGCGATCAACCCGGTGACGCATCAGACGCTGAACATGGATATGGTCGCGGCGCAAAAGGCGGCATCGGAAGGCGCCACCGGGCCTGTGCTGGCCTATTGCGCGTCCGGCACACGGTCGTCGATTGTCTGGTCGCTGGGGCAAGCGGGGCAAATGCCGACGGATGAAATTATCGCAGCGACCGCCAAGGCGGGCTATGATCTGGCGGGCATGCGCGGACAGTTGGACGGGTTGGCGCGGGGGTGAGGGTGTGTGGCTGCTTTGACTGCCATCTTGCGCCCGGCGTACTACACCGGCACGGGGACGTATTCACAAATATCGCCCCCCGTAAGGCCGTTATGCAGCTTTCATGAACATGATGCGATCAGCGCTTCCGTTGGCGGCTTTCGCAAGATGGCGGGCAAAACCAAATTTTGAAATTTCGGGCAGCGCCTCAGCAAACTTTCGTGCCCGCAAATCAAGTATGACCCGACCTTCAGCGGAAAGGGCCTTGTCATAAAAATCGAGGTAAGTATCCCACGGATAATGAAATCCGCAGGAAATAAAGCTGAAGATGTAATCAAGCTCCTTGATATCAGACAAACTGTCCGTCTGTGGATTCCGCAGTTCGATCGAACCAGCCTCCACACCGTTTGCGATCAAAAAATCACGGGTCTGCGCGAGGCTTGAATAGGCCGCACCTTCTTTTTCAAAGCCAAAATGGCGTTTTTCATTCGCCTCGATGTCGATGAGCACCAAATCTGCATCGTATTCGCGCGCCAGAAAGAGATCAAACAACGCGTAGCCGCAGCCAATATCAGCAACTTTGCGCGGCGCAGGGCTTGTCAGGAAAGGTTTCATTTTCTGAAACTCAAGATAAATAAATGCGGCGGCGCGACGGACCAACTCATCGGCACCGAGCTTTTCGACCAGATCAAGCAGGGGCGCATCGTTGCCGTTGACCCAAGCCTTGATAAATCGGTTGGGTTTTGGCTGGTCCCGAATAATTTCTGAGCGTTGCAAAACAAGGTTCACCATATCATTGACCCCAAGATTATGGGCCTTTATGCGCGATACCTCCGGGCTGTCCATGGCTTGCATAGCGTCTTGAAATGTAATCATCCGTCATCTTTACCAGTCAAACCATACCACCGTTTACACTATCTGAGACCATTCCGCCTACTGGTCAACCTGTAATTCAGCGAGCTTTCGACGTAAAATCTCCTGCACATAGAGCTTCGCGATGCGTTCCCATGCGAAATAGTTCGTCAACCGTTTTTGAGAGTACCAAAACAGCCAGATTTATGCGCCTAGGTACTTACAATCATTTTGTCCTTTTCGTTCGTGGCCAGTGCGATTGGAATTGGAGCGTCCACATCCCCACCCTCCACCACCAGATCCTGCATCTGCGCCACGGTTTCTCCCTCAACCCGGATGGCGCGTTTGCCGCCCATCTGCCCCAGTTTCGCGCGCGCCACGCAGCGCCCGTCCGGTGCGATCAGCCGGACCGAATTCACCGTGCAGCCCGGCAAAGGCACCACCTGCCCGACGTGCAACGCCTGCGCGTCGCCCAGCGGCATGGTGAACCGGTGCAATCGCGCCATCAGGCTTGCCGGTGCATCCTGCACCGCGGCGGCAAAGGCGCTGTCCCAATCGACCGCCGGTGCCGGGGCGACCGGTGCCGGCGCCGCGCGCTGGATCAGGGGCAATGCCAGCAACACCTCGCCCTGCCGGTCGGCGTGGCCCAGATCGACGTTCATCCGCAAAACGCGGTAATCGCCGTCCGCGAGCAGCAATCCTGCCAAGCGGCTGTCGGCCAGACGGTCACCCAGGGTGACATCATCGACCCAGCCTTCATAGCCGGTGCCGGTCACGGCGGGCGGCAGAGCGGCCAGAAAGGCGGCCAAAAGCGGATCGCAAAGCGCCTTGTCCGTATCGGTGGCCAGGCGATCCTCGGCGGGTTGGTCGATGAGCCGTCCCATGGTCTGTATTTCCAGCATCGCGCCGCGCAACTGCATGTCCACCGCCACAAAGCCCGCCAGTTTCCCGCGCCGGTCCAGCCCGACCAGCATCAGCCCCGGATCAAGTCCACCCACCAGATCGTCCAGCCGCCCGACATCATCGGCGGTGCTGGCCACAGCGAGCACCAGCCCGCCCGCGTCTGACGCTGCCTTGACCAGCGCCAGACGCACCGCACGCGATGTGGTCAGTGGGCTGGCGGGGGGCGCGGCAACAGATTGCCGCGCCATTCGCCGCAGAATGGAGGTTTGTGAACGTTCAGTCATATGCCTGCCATGTGTTTGACCAACCTTACACCGGCAGAGGTTACGATTTCCCTAAGATGTGACCGGCAGGATCACCCGAAATGCGGTCCCCGAGGTGCCCGGCAGATAGATGATGTCGCCCTCCAGCCGGTGCATGATCTCGCGGCAGATAGCCAGACCAAGGCCCGCGCCGCCGGCCTTGGCTTCATCCGCCAGACGCGAGAATTTTTCAAAGATCAGTGCCTGATTCTGCGCCGCGATCCCGATGCCGTTGTCGAGAAAATCGATCCGGTGCTGCCCTTGTGCACGGCTGACACGGATCGTCAGGGTGGGCTTTTTCGCATCGCAATATTTGGCCGCATTGGAAATCAGGTTGATGAAAACCTGCACCAGCCGGTCCAGATCGGTGGTGATGCTGATCTGTTCGGCGTTGCTGTCGCGCAGCACCGTCAGATTGCGGTCATGAAGCCCCGCCGCCGCCACGGCCCTGTCAAGCAGGGCGGACAATTGCCCGGTCTGCCGGTGCAGCACGACCTGCCCGTTTTCCAGCACCGACAGGTCCAGCAGATCGTCCAGCAGCCGCGACAGCCGGATCGATTCGTCCTGAATGATCCCGGCATAGCGGCTTTGATCGGCAGGCGGCAGATCGACATCGCGCAGAATTTCCGAAAACGACCGGATCGAGGTCATGGGCGTGCGCAATTCATGGCTGATCTGGCTGAGGAATGCGTCTTTCTGGATCGACAGCGCGGTCAGTTTGGCATTGGCGTCGCGCAGGGCGCGCGCGGTGGCTTCCTGTTCGGCGGATTTCGCCTCTAACTGATTGGAATATTCAAGGATCTGTGCCGCCTCATCCGCCACGGCGATCAGGTCTTCGACCGACACACCGCTGCCCCCCGTCAATTGCCCGATCATCGCATGGGCGGTGGCGGCCCCGACCGAACCGCCCAGTTCGCGTTCCAGCCTTGCGATGAAATCGGGCGTGGCCTTGGGCAATTGACCGGGGTTGCCCTGACGCCGGGCCTCGCGTTCGAATATCCGCTGCGCCTCGGTCCGGCCGATGATGCGTTGCGACATCAGCAACAGGTCTTCGGCATCGGCGACGGGGCGTGACCATGTGCGCATCCCTGCGGAATGGTCGAACACATTGACGAATTGCGCGCCTTGAAGACGTTCCAGCGGGGTGGGAAAGGTGACCAGCGATAGCCCGATGAAAGCTGCAGAATTCAGCAGCATGGACCACAGGATGCCATGCACCAGAGGATCGATGCCGCTGATCCCGAACAGGGCCTGCGGGCGCAGCCAGGGGATGCCGAAAGGCCCGTCCTCCATCACCTGCACCGGGATCACCGCGCCGGGGCCGAAGCTGGGCAGGAACATCGTCCAGCCCCAGACCACAAGCCCGGTCAAAAGCGCCGCCGCTGCCGCAGGCCGCGTCGCGCCGCGCCAGAAAATGCCGCCGATCAGCGCGGGCAGCACCTGCACCGAGCCTGCGAATGAAATCAGCCCGATTGCAGCCAGCGCCGTGCCGCCGCCCGACAGGCGGTAATAGACGAACCCCAGCGCCAGCACCCCCGCGATCGACAGCCGCCGCGCCAGCAGCGTCAATTGCCGCACATCGCCCGACATCGCGCCTTGCTGATCATCCTGCAGCGCCAGCCAGAGCGGGACCACGATATGATTGGACACCATGGTTGCCAGTGCGATGGTCGCCACGATCACCATGGATGTGGCGGATGAAAAACCACCCAAAAAAGATAACATCGCCAGTCCGTTGGCACCCTGACTTAAAGGAAGAGTCAGCACGAACAGATCCGGGTTGCTACCTGCGGGCATCAGTTCAAGCCCCATCACGGCGATGGGGACGACAAACAGGCTCATCAAGAAAAGATAGGTCGGGAAGGCCCAGCTCGCGATGCGCAGATGGGCTTCGTCATCGTTTTCAACAACCATGACCTGAAACATCCGTGGCAGGCAGATAAAGGCCGCGGCAGAGACAAAGATCAGCCCGGCCCAGCGGCTAGCGTCCTGATCCCACAGGTCCAGATCGCTGGCGTCGATCCGCGCCATCATCTGTGCCGGGCCGCCGCCCAGCCCCCAGACGACGAAGATACCGACGGCGATCAGCGCGAAAAGCTTGACCACAGCCTCGACCGCGATGGCCATGACGATACCGTGGTGGCGTTCATTGGCGTCCAGATTGCGGGTGCCGAAGAGGATGGTAAAGACCGCCAGCCCACCCGCAAACCACATCGCGGCGCGGGCGAAATCAAGGTCGGTCCAGGCGGGGCCTTCCGCCTCGGCAAAGACGGCCAGCGACAAGGTGACGGATTGGATCTGCAGCGCGATATAGGGGGTCGCCGCGACCACGGCGATCAGCGTCACGATCACACCCAGCCTGCGCGATTTGCCAAAGCGCGATGAAATCAGATCGGCAATCGAGGTGATCCTTTGCGCCCGCCCGATCCGCACAAGCCGACGCAGGATCCACCACCAGCCGACCATCACCAGCGTCGGCCCCAGATAGATCGTCACAAACTCCAGACCCGACCGCGCGGCATAGCCGACAGCGCCGTAAAACGTCCATGCCGTGCAATAGATGCTGAGCGACAATGTATAGATCACGGGGGATCGCAGCCAGTTCCCCTGGCCTGCCGCCGCCCGCTGTTCGGCCAGAAAGGCCACGGCAAACAGCGCCGCGACATAGCTGAGCGACACGACAATCAGGATATTGAACGAAACCATCAGCCGGTCGCGTCGTCTTTGGCAGGGCCATCGTCGCGCAGCACCCGCGACAGGACAGCCGCCAACCCGATCAGCAGCACCCAGACCGCGAAAATATAGGTGATCGTGCCTGCGTTCGACGGTGCCTCTGGCCCGTCAGGTTGCCACAAAAGCGGGATCAGCCACAGCACCGCACCAAGCACCGGCAGAAACCGCGCCGCATCGCCCAGGCGGCGTTGCCGGTAACTGGCCCGTTCCAGAAACACCGGCGTTTTGGCGGGAGGTTTCATACGTTCATCATGCTGCGCACGTAATCGCGCATTTCGGTGTTGGAAAAGGGTTTGGTCATGAAATGGTTGGCCCCGAGCCGCAGTGCCAGTTCGCGGTCTTTTTCCTGCCCGCGCGCGGTCAGCATCATCACCGGGATATCTTTGGTAACATCGGTGCTGCGCAATTCGCGCAAAATCTCGAACCCGCTGCGCCCAGGCAGCATCACATCCAGAATGATCATATCAGGTGGCAAACCCAGCACCTTGGCCATCGCGCTTTGCCCATCCTGATGCGTATGCACCGTCCAGCCGTCGCGCGATAAGATAAAGCCGATCGCCTCGATGATATTCGGCTCATCCTCGATCAGAAGGACACGTTTGCCCATCTCATCGCCTCCCCATGTCTTTGCACGGCGCTTGGCGCGCCTGCTCCCCTTGGGCGGACTATCACCCTTTCGCCGCGGGGTGTCAAAGCGTGGTTGCCAGCCCGGCAATCGCAGGTTCGCGGCGGCTGGGGCAAGCGCTGCGCGGACAGATGCGGCAGGACACGCCCACAGGAACCGGCGACGCCGGCGACACCGGCACGGCAATGGGGTCAGGTAGCACCAGCATATAGCTGCGCAGCACCGGCGGCAGGTCGAAATGATGCGCGCTGACAGGCGTCGCGACAGCATAGCACAACAGATGCTGCGCCGCCGGGCCAGGCAGCACAGCTTCGGCCCGCAAGGGTTGGCTTGGCCGGCTGAGCGCCCCGAAAAGCGGCCACAGCGGACAGGCCCCGCCGGTGACAGGCATCGCGAAACCCGGCACCGGTTTGAGATAGATCAGCGCGCCCGAGGCATCGCAAACCGCCAACCCCATCGGCGGATGGCCTGCACCGGGCGGCAGAGAGGGCAAGCGCCGCAAAACCTGCGCGAAATCAACGCCAAATTGCGCGGCAAGCTTCGCGGGGTCATAGTCATGCTGCACACAAGCCTGCGTGAATGACACCAGCGGGAGGGCCTGCGTGTCCTCTGCGTATTGCCGCGCAATCCCCGTCAGCAACGCCGCCGCCGCCCCGGTCAGCCCGGATTGCGCCACGATATCCGCCACATCTCTACTGCCATCTTCCAGCCCGCCCAGATGGTAGCTATTCTGCGCAAGATAGCCATCGACCTGCCCCATCGGCGTTTCAGGGGATTGGCCCGCCTCCTGCGGGGTTTCAAGATAGGCGATCAGCGCTTCGCTGCTGGTGCCAAGGCGCAGCGCATCGTTATGGATATTTTTGTGAAAACGGCGCTGCCAATCCGCGTCGATCTTTTCCTGACTGACAAGGATCGCTGCGGTGGAACGGATCGCTGTCACTGCCGAAATCACATCATGCAGCGCGCTCGCCAGAAACGGGTCATGCATCATGCGGTCCGACAGGGCGCGCACCCGTTCGTCCATCACCGCAAGGCGGCGGGATTGTTGCGCAATCAGCGTGGCCCAGCCCGGAAAGCGGGTGGCGAGTTCCTCTGCGCGCGTCACCTCTGCCCTGTCGCCGATCAGGCTGGCCGCGGCGCGCAACTGATCCAGCAGGTCGGTATCGGCCCCATCCGACAGGGCTGTTGCATCGACATCCAAAGCGCGCGCCAGATCGGACAAAAGCTTGCCGCCGATCCGGCGGCGGTTATGTTCGATCAGGTTCAGATAGGACGGCGATATCCCGACAGATTGCGCAAGTGCTGCCTGCCGCATGCCCAGATCGATGCGCTTCTCGCGGATTCTTGTGCCGGTTAGTCTGTCTGTGGGCATGATGTCCTGCCTGTTCGCATCAGGTGATAGTGGGGCAGCATCGACGTATTGACAAGATTTACTGATTGCCTGTCACGGATTTGACTTGCCTGCGCTGGCAACCCCAGTGCGTAAAATCCGAATCATTTCCGGGCCGTCCGCTTAACGTTCAAGTAAGGTTTCGTGCAGAAAATATGTGTGAAGATCAACTCATGGACCAAGACAATGACCCATTCCTTGTATTTGACGCCAACCCTCTTTGTCGCCTTGCCCTATCCCACAGATGGACACCGCACGGCAGAGCACGCCCTTCCCCCCATACAGCCCGCGCCGGATATTCCACCTTTGCCGCCTCAACGGCCCTATCTGGCGCAGGCGATCGCGGCCCAGTTGCAGGGCGGCGATTTTGTCAGAAAATTCGGTGAAATCCTGCCCGACGACCGCGTACTGCGGCCCTATGGGACGCCGATGCTGCCAGCAGAAAAAACAGACGACACGCATGACACGCCCAAACCAAGCGGTGATTAAGACTGCCAGTTGACGCGAGGTTGCGCATTTTACGCCTCTGCCGCTTCCCACCTTGGCCAGCTTACCCTATAAGCAGGCAGGATATGATAAACCCGCATCAGGCGGGTAACAAACGATGGGCAATGGGCCGAGGATCACATGAGCAACAAAACCTCTCACGAAAGCGATGTCAGCTTTATTCAGGCATTGGCAGAACTGCTGCGTAAGAACGACCTGACAGAATTGCAGGTCAAGCGGGATTACGGCGAGAATGACAGCCTGAACGTCCGCGTCAGCAGACAAACGCAAGTGATGATGCAGGCCGCGCCATCTGCTCCGGCGCAGCAGGCCCTGGCGGGCGCAACATCGGCCCCTGCCCCTGCCACCGCAGATACCGATCCGGCTACCCTGCCCGGCGTTGTCGCCTCGCCCATGGTCGGCACGGTCTATATGTCGCCCGAACCGGGTGCCGCCGCCTTTGTCAGCGTGGGTCAATCCGTCCGCGAAGGCGACACGATCCTGATCATCGAGGCGATGAAGACGATGAACCACATTCCGGCCCCCCGCGCCGGCACGGTCAAGCGCATTCTGGTCGAAGACGGCGGGCCGGTCGAATTCGGCGCGCCACTTGTGATCATCGAATAGGCCGCAGCATGTTTGATAAAATCCTGATTGCGAACCGGGGCGAAATTGCCCTGCGTGTCGTGCGTGCTTGCCGCGAGATGGGTGTCAAATCCGTCGCGGTCCATTCCACCGCCGACAGTGACGCGATGCATGTGCGCATGGCGGATGAGGCGATCTGCATCGGCCCCCCGTCATCGGCGCAAAGCTATCTGTCGTTCCCGGCGATCATTTCAGCCTGTGAAATCAGCGGCGCGCAAGCGATCCACCCGGGCTATGGCTTTCTGTCGGAAAACGCGGCCTTTGTGCAGGCGGTCGAGGACCACGGGCTGACTTTCATCGGCCCCACCGCCGAACATATCCGCGTCATGGGCGACAAGATCAGCGCCAAGGACACGATGAAAGCGCTGGGTGTGCCCTGCGTGCCCGGATCGGATGGCGGCGTGGCGACACTGAAGGACGCGCAGCGCATCGGGGCCGAGGTTGGTTATCCTGTCATTATCAAAGCCACGGCAGGGGGCGGCGGACGCGGCATGAAGGTCGCGTTGGCCGCCGAGGATATGGAAAAGGCGTTTCATTCCGCCCGCGCCGAAGCAAAATCCAATTTCGGCAATGACGAAGTTTATATCGAAAAATACCTGACCACGCCGCGCCATATCGAGATTCAGGTCTTTGGCGACGGCAAAGGCAACGCCGTGCATCTGGGCGAGCGCGATTGTTCGCTGCAGCGCCGCCACCAGAAAGTATTCGAAGAGGCCCCCGGCCCCGCCATCACACCCGAATTGCGGGCGCGGATCGGCAAAGTCTGCGCCGATGCGGTGGCTGCGATCAACTACATCGGTGCCGGGACCATCGAATTCCTGTTCGAGAACGACGAATTCTTCTTTATCGAGATGAACACCCGCCTGCAGGTCGAACATCCGGTGACCGAAGCGATCTTTGGCGTCGATCTGGTGCGCGAACAATTGCGCGTCGCCTCTGGCCTGCCGATGTCCTTTACGCAGGACGATCTGAAGATCAACGGCCACGCGATCGAGGTGAGGATCAACGCCGAAAAACTGCCCAATTTCGCGCCCTGCCCCGGCACGATCACCCAATATCACGCGCCGGGTGGTCTGGGCGTGCGAATGGACAGCGCACTTTACGATGGCTACCGGATCCCGCCCTATTACGACAGCCTGATCGGCAAGCTGATCGTGCATGGCCGCGACCGGCCAGAGGCTTTGGCGCGGCTGGCGCGCGCCTTGGGCGAGTTGATCGTGGACGGTGTCGACACGACCATTCCATTGTTCCATGCGCTGCTGGCAGAACCAGCCGTTCAGACCGGGGATTACAATATCCACTGGCTGGAACATTGGCTGGAAACCAACCTGAACTGACGTGAAGGACACGGACCCCCCCTTGACCCCGGCGCTTGTGCTGCAAGCCTACCGGCTGGGGGTGTTCCCCATGTCCGAAAGCCGCGACGATCCGGACATCTTCTGGGTCGACCCAAGGATGCGCGGCATCTTCCCGCTGGATCGATTCCGGATCAGCCGTTCGTTGGGCCGGACGATGCGGCGCGGTCATTTGCGTGTTACCGTGGATCGCGATTTCGAAGGCGTCGTGCGCGGCTGCGCCGACCGCGACGACACTTGGATCAATCCAACAATCCATGCGCTGTATCTGGATCTGTATCTTCAGGGCCACGCCCACGCGATCGAGGTCTGGCAGGATGATAAGCTGGTCGGCGGTGTTTACGGCATCTGCATCGGGGCCGCGTTTTTCGGCGAAAGCATGTTCAGCCGCGCCACAGATGCATCAAAGGTCGCATTGGCGCATCTGGTGGACATGTTGCGGCGTGGCGGTTTTCAGCTTTTCGATACGCAATTCCTCACGCCGCATCTGCAAAGCCTTGGTGCCGTGGAAATCCCGCGCGCCCGGTATCACAGATTACTGGCGCAGGCCGTCGTTCAGTCCGCGACATTCCCGTCCGAGGTATCTTCGACCATGGATGTCATACAGCGCAACACCCAGACATCGTAACGCGAATGGTCCAGCGCGTTCAGCGCGGGCGATGACGCCAGCATCCAGCCCGAAAAGATCGGCGTCACGGAATCGCGGAAATGGATGATCAGCCGCGCAAAACCGTCCCCCGCGACATTTTCTGCCGGGTAACGGCATTCGCCCAAGGTGATCGACAAGGCACCGACATTTTCGGTCTGTCCGTTGGCAAGTGTCAGGTCGGTGATATCGCCCGTCAGCCGGTCCAGTACGCGGATTTCCCCGCCTGCACCGGTCACAACCTGTTGCGCCGCCAAGGGGGCAGCAAATGTCAGGCAGGCAAGAACGGCAAACAGGCGCATCACGTGGCTATTCAGGCGACCAGGCTTCGTAATCCTTACGCTCGACCGGGGGGATGCGACGCAGGGATCCCGCAGGCGCGTATGCCCCGGGCGTACCGGTCAGATTGGGCTGATGCGGCTTCTGCCAAGGTTTTTGCGGCAAGGCCAGTTCGGTCGGCGGCTGGTCCCATGTCCGGTGCAGCCAGCCATGCCAATCGGGGCTGACGCGGGATGCTTCCATCTCGCCGTTGTAAATCACCCAGCGGCGGCTGTCGTCGGCATTGCGGTAATAGATATTGCCCTGCGCATCTTCGCCTACCTTGGTGCCCGTCCGGCTGGTCCAGAGCTGGGTGCCATAGGTCTGACCGTCCCACCAGGTAAAGATGCGTTTGATTGAATGACCAAGGCCCATGCTGCGTCTCCGGTAAACTTGTGGGTTTCATGCCCTATCGCGCGTGAAAGGTCCAGAGCAGAGGCTGCGGCCATGCCAACCGCCCTTCGAAACGACTTGTCTCTCGCTTTGTAAAAAATACTCCCGCCGGAGGCTCCGACAGATCGGAAACCACCGACGCAGATTTGTTAACCCGCAGTCGCGGATTCTTTCTTTTTCACATCGTCATGGATCATTAACGGTGCCACGTCTGAATTGACCGCCTCTTCGTTCACGACGACTTCGGTCACGGTGTCCATGCCGGGCAGGTCGAACATCGTGTCCAGCAGGATACCTTCCATGATCGACCGCAGGCCGCGCGCGCCGGTCTTGCGTTTGATGGCGCGTTTGGCGATGGCGGTGAGGGCGTCATCGGTGAAGGTCAGCTTGGTGTTTTCCAGCTCGAACAGGCGCTGGTATTGCTTGACCAATGCGTTCTTTGGCTGGGTCAGGATGGTGATCAGCGCGTCTTCGTCCAGATCGGTCAGGGTCGCGATCACGGGAAGGCGGCCGACAAATTCCGGGATCAGGCCGAATTTCAGCAGATCCTCAGGTTCGAGATCCTGAAACACCTCGCCGATGCCACGTTCTTCGACGTCTTTCACGTCCGCGCCAAAGCCCATACCGGACCCTTTGCTGCGCTGCGCGATGATCTTGTCGAGACCGGCAAAGGCCCCGCCACAGATGAACAGGATATTGGTTGTGTCCACCTGCAGGAATTCCTGCTGCGGATGCTTGCGCCCGCCCTGCGGCGGCACAGAGGCAACGGTGCCTTCCATGATCTTCAGCAGCGCCTGCTGCACACCTTCGCCCGATACATCGCGGGTGATCGACGGATTGTCGGACTTGCGCGTGATCTTGTCGACCTCGTCGATATAGACGATGCCGCGCTGCGCGCGTTCGACGTTATATTCGGAGGCCTGCAGCAGTTTCAGGATGATGTTCTCGACATCTTCGCCGACATAGCCTGCTTCGGTCAGCGTTGTCGCATCAGCCATGGTGAAGGGCACATCAAGGATTCGCGCCAAGGTTTGCGCCAGCAAAGTCTTGCCGCAACCGGTCGGGCCGATCAGCAGGATGTTGGATTTCGACAGTTCGATATCGGATTTATCGGCGTGATTGAGGCGTTTATAATGGTTATGCACGGCGACCGACAAAACGCGCTTGGCATGGATCTGCCCAATCACGTAATCGTCCAGCACATTACAGATTTCCAACGGCGTCGGCACGCCTTCGCCGGATTTCAGTCCCGAGGCTTTGGTTTCCTCGCGGATGATATCCATGCATAATTCAACGCATTCATCGCAGATGAACACGGTGGGTCCCGCGATCAGCTTGCGCACCTCGTGCTGGCTTTTGCCGCAGAAGCTACAGTAAAGGGTGTTTTTGCTGTCGTTTCCGGTCGTCGTCGCCATATCAAACCTCTTGGCCTATTGGCCCGCCAAAACCTGCCGGGCTGCCTTGTAACAACACTAGGACAGCCCGTCCGGGTCCACAATGTCAAAATGACCACTGCTTTGGTCACTTTTTCAACATGAACCTAGCCTCTTTTACTCGCTGGATTTTTCGCGATTGACCACGATTTCGTCGATCAGACCCCAGTCCTTGGCCTCTTCGGGGGACATGAAGTTGTCACGCTCCAACGCGGCCTCGACCTTTTTCAGGGGCTGGCCGGTGTGGTGGACGTAGATCTCGTTCAACCGGGTCTTCAGCTTCTGGGTCTCTGCGGCATGGATCATGATATCCGTCGCCTGCCCTTGATAGCCGCCCGATGGCTGGTGAACCATGATGCGGCTGTTCGGCAGCGAGAACCGCATGCCAGGGTGACCGGCCGTCAGCAAAAGCGACCCCATCGAGGCCGCCTGCCCGATCACCAGCGTGCTGACCTTGGGCTTGATATACTGCATCGTGTCATAGATCGACAGGCCGGATGTGACGACACCGCCGGGGCTGTTGATATACATGCTGATTTCTTTTTTCGGATTTTCCGATTCCAGATGCAGCAATTGCGCGACGACAAGTTGGCTCATCCCGTCATGGACGGGACCGTTGACAAAGATGATCCGTTCCTTCAGCAGGCGCGAAAAGATATCATAGGCGCGTTCGCCGCGCGCGGTCTGTTCCACGACCATGGGAACGAGGTTCATATAGGTTTCAACGGGGTCTTGCATGTTCATGCCTCTCTGCTGGACAAAAGTCCGACTTCATCATTCCGCCTGACACTATGCGCGGGCGCGGGGGGCTTCAAGGGCTGGCGGGCGTAAGGTGGAGCTTGATCCACCTTACAGTTAACCCGCAAAAGTTAACCGACGTGAAACAGCGATGCGAACAGCCGTGGGTCCAGGCTTTCTGCCGCAAAGGTTGGTCCTTCGGTCAGCACCGACACCGCATCATGGCTGTGCAGGCTTTCCTGATGGCTGGCGATCACCCGAAAATCCGACACCCGCGGTTCCATCTGCAATTGTTCGGTGAACAACCGTGCCGCATCTTCGACAAAGATCGGATTGGCGGCGTTGAGTTCCGCGAATGCCTGTTCATCCTCGCGCTTGACCATGACCTGCGTTTCCGTCGGCACGGCGGCGCGGGCACGGTCGATCAGATCCTCGAACCACAGGCAGGGGCCGTCTTCGACCAGCACCGATATCCGCGCGACAGAGCGTTGCGAATGCGGTGTAGCCAATTGTCCGCGAAACTGGCGCGCGTGTTCAGACAATTCCAGCGAACAGGGGCAGGTCGAGGAATAGACATAATCCAGATGCACGATCTTTTTGCGCACGCCCGCGCTTTCCACCAGTTCCAGCGCGATATCGTAATATTGATAACCTGCCAACCTCGACCGCAGGCTTTGCACCTTCATCGGGAAACTGAACCGCATCTGGATGCGGGCATCGAAACTTTCCAGATCGGATTTATAGGCATCCAATGCGCGTTCGATGACCTCAAAACTGAAGGTTTCCTCGGCATGTTTGTAGAATGTCCGCATGATGCGGGACATGTTGATGCCTTTCTTCTCCGCCTCCAGCGACACGGTGCCGGTCACGGATGTTTCCAGCGTCAGGTCACCATTGTCGCGGGTCCGAAACCGGATCGGAAGCCGGAAATTGGAAATGCCGACATGCTGAATCTGCTGCTGCGCGCCTTTGATCAGGCTGGACGGGCCGTTCTGCAAATCGGGCATCGAAGCCTTATAGGCATCGTCCACCGCGAAATCCTCTGGATAGGCGCGGGCCAGAGCGGGATAGTTCGACACCTCCTGCCCCGGGATCAGCCGCGAGACCAGCGGGTCGAGCGTGGCGATCTCTTCCGGCGATACATCGACGGCCCAACGGCGCAACAGCGCCAGTGCCGCCTCTGCCTCGGACCGGGTTGGCTGGCGGTCTAAATCGCGCGCGTGAATATTCATATCGACACCCTCTTGTGGTCTATCCGCCTTCGGTAAATGGCGCGGATAATCCGTCTGTCCAGCGATGCTATGGTAGATATGTGACAAATCACGCCGCAGATCAGCCATGGCGGCAAACCCTGTGGCGGCGCGATCGCGTCTGGCAAGGCTTTATGGCATGGCGCATCCCACTACCCTGCGGGAAAATGCCGTGATGCGCCAGCGCTTTCAAGCCCTGCCTGCGCCGCAACGCCGCAGGTAGAATTGCCTATCCGATTGCAGCGCGCAGATCATTCAGCAGATCATCCGCATCTTCCAGCCCGATGCTCAGCCGGATCAGCCCCGGTGTGATCCCCAATGTCTGCTTGACGTCATCAGGCAAACGCTGATGCGTTGTTGTCGCGGGATGGGTGGCGATGGATTTGGCGTCGCCCAGATTGTTGGAAATCGTGAAAATCTTCAGCGTGTTCAGCAGGGCAAAGGCGGCCTCTTTCGTCCCCGCATCAATGGCCATCACGGTTCCGCCGGACCCCATCTGCGCCTGCGTCAGCGCATGCTGCGGATGGGCGGGCAGGCCCGGATAGATCACGCGGACCGTCCCGTCTGCCGCCAGCGCGCTGGCCACTTGCAGCGCAGATGCGGCCTGTGCACGCACCCGCAAATCCATGGTTTCGATCCCCTTGACCATCAGCCAGGCCGTGAAAGGCGACATCGACCCGCCGGTATGTTTCATGAAGGGTTCGACCGTGCCGCGGATAAACTCGCGCGTCCCGAGGATCACACCGCCCAATGCGCGCCCCTGCCCGTCGATATGCTTGGTCGCGGAATAGACGATGACATCGGCACCAAGCGCCACAGCATCGGAAAACACTGGCGTCGAGAACACGTTATCGACGATCACCGTCGCGCCCTGGGCATGGGCAAGATCACAGACGGCTTTGATATCAACGACTTCCAGCGTGGGGTTCGAGATGCTTTCAAAGAACACGGCCTTGGTGTCGGGCCGGATCGCCGCCTTCCACGCGGCCAGATCAGTGCCATCGACGAATGTTACTTCAACGCCGTAGCGGGTCAGCACCTCTTCGAGAATATATAGGCACGACCCGAACAAAGCGCGGGCGGATACGACATGATCGCCAGCCTTCAGCATCGACACCAGCGCGCCATGCACGGCGGCCATGCCCGATGCGGTGGCAAAACCATCCTCGGTTCCCTCCAAGGCGGCGATCCGGTCCTCGAACATCGCGACGGTAGGGTTGCCGTAACGGGCATAGATGAATTCATCTGGGCCAGTCTTGATGAACCGGGCCTCGGCGGCCTCGGCTGTGTCATAGACAAAGCCTTGCGTCATGAAGATCGCTTCGCTGACCTCGCCATACTGGCTGCGGCGGATGCCTGTATGCACCGCCTTGGTGCGTTTGTTCCAATTTTCCATGTTCTGCCCTCGCGCAACAAAAAACCCCGACACCGGCAAAGGCATCGGGGTTCGCAAACCCGCCACCCTTTTTAGCAGTATATTTTACGTGGCCTGCAATCCGGAAACAAATCACCACGCCCGCCAATTACGCCTGCGACGCCATGGCGTCAATCCTTGGTTTGCGCCGGATCCTCGATCAGGTATTTTTGCAATCCGATGATCTGGAACCACAGAAAGGCAAACAGCACGACCGGAAAGGCAAAGGTTTCCAGCTTGACCCAGGTCTCGGTTGATTGCGTGCGCCAGATGATTTCATTGGCAATGGCCAGCACGGTAAAGATGAACGCCAGCCGTTTGGTAAAGATCATCCAGCCTTCGCGCTCCATCGGCAGGAATTCTTCCATCACATATTGCAGATAGCTTTGCCCGCGCAACAGCCCGATCCCCAGCAGCCCCGCCATCGCGCCATAAACGATGGTGGTTTTCATTTTGAAAAACCGTTCATCATTGAACCAGGCCGTCAGCCCGCCGAAAAAGATCACCATGAAGGCGGTGAAAATCTGCATCCGGCTCAGCTTGCCGGTCAGCGCCCAAAGGATGCCCATCGCGACCAGCAGGATCGGCACAAAGACCAGCGCAGCGATGATGAACCCGGAATATTCCGTACCACCAATGACATAGATATCATCCTTGATCCGCAGATAGATCAGGAAAAACGCCAAAGTCGGCCCCAGTTCCAACACCTGTTTCAGGATCGGGTTGATGGTTTTGGTCATTGCAGTCTCCTTCAGCCCCCCATTTCCACGATCACGGCGCCCAGCGCAACCAATGTCATCAGGAACAGGCGGCGCGGCCCCACCTTTTCGCGCAGGATGAACCAGCCGATCAATGCGGCAAAAACGGTCGATGTCTCCCGCAGCACCGCCGCCTCGCCCACTTTGCCGACCATGGTGGCCAACATCACGCCGCCGAAACTGACCCAGGCGACCAGTGCACCGATCACCCCGCGCCACATCAGCGGGGTCAGCGTCGGCGGGTTATCCATCCGCCGGTAGCGCAGATAGGCCAGCACCGGGAAATCCAGCGCAGTGACAAAGAAAAACCACGCCAGAAAGGTGAACGGGTCCGGCGATTGCCGGATGCCGAAGGCGTCGTAGGTGGTGTAAAGCGCCACCAGCATCCCGCCGATCAGCGCCCAGATCAGCCCGGATTTCAACGACGCAAGGTCCAGTTTTTCCTCGCTCAGGTTACGCAGCGCCAACAGCAGGATACCGCCCGACAAGAACGCCACACCGACCCATTGCATGACAGAGTAAAATTCCCCGAAAAACAGCGATGCCGCGATCACCGTGACCAGCGGTCCGGTGCCGCGCACCACAGGGTAAACCACTGTGAATGCAGCCTTTTCATAGGCCCGCCTCATCGCGACCTTATAGGCGAAATGAATAATCACCGCCCCCGCGAGGATCAGCGCCGTCGCCGCATTGGGCCAAGGCACGAGGAACAGCGCGATGGGTGCGGTAAAGATCACCAGCCACAGATCAATCGCGCCCCGCGTCAGCCAGGGATCATGGCGGCCTTTCTGCAAGGCCCCGAACACCGCATGCGCCACAGCCGAGGTCAGCGCCAGTATCGTCGCCAGCCGCGCGCCTTCGGCCGTGCCTGCGATGCTGATCAGATAGGCGGCAAGGTCTGGCAGGACTTACAACTCCAGGCCGACAAGAGCCGCGGCAAATTCTTCGGGGTCAAAGGGGGCCAGATCGTCGATCTGTTCGCCCACGCCAATTGCATGGATCGGCAGGCCGAATTTGTCGGCCAGTGCGACCAGCACCCCACCCTTGGCGGTGCCATCCAGCTTGGTCATCACCAGCCCTGACACCGCTGCAAGTTCCTGAAACACCTTCACCTGCTGGATCGCATTCTGCCCCGTCGTCGCGTCCAGCACGAGCAATGTGTTATGCGGCGCGTCGGGGTCTTTCTTGCGGATGACCCGGACGATCTTGGACAATTCCTCCATCAGATCGGCGCGGTTCTGCAACCGCCCGGCAGTGTCGATCATCAACAGATCAGCGCCATCCGCCTGCGCGCGGCCCATCGCATCAAAGGCAAGGCTGGCGGGGTCCGACCCTTCGGGCGCGGTCAGCACCGGCACCCCGGCGCGCTGGCCCCAGACCTGCAATTGTTCCACAGCAGCAGCGCGGAAGGTGTCACCGGCGGCAATCACCACCTGTTTGCCTGCCCCCTGAAACTGACTGGCGAGCTTGCCAATCGTCGTGGTCTTGCCTGATCCATTCACGCCCACCACCAGCACGACCTGCGGTGTCTTGGCGTAAATCGGCAAAGGCCGCGCGACGGGTTCCATGATCCGCACGATTTCCGCCGCCAGCAGGCGCTTGACCTCTTCGACCGACAGACGCTTGCCCAGACTGCCCTCGGCCAGATTGGCGGCGACACGCTGCGCGGTCTCGACGCCCATATCGGCGGTGATCAGCAAATCCTCCAGCTCTTCCAGCATTGCGTCGTCAAGTACGCGGCGCTGCACATCAGCATCGGAAAACAACCGTCCGATCAGGCCGGGTTTCGGTGCAGGTTCCGGCGTTTCGGTGACAATCGCATCCAGACCGGCGTCGATCTTGGCTGAGGATTTGAACATCCTCTCTTTGAGTTTGCTAAAGAACGCCATGCGATCCGCCTTTTATTGTGACACTCAAAGACCTAGCCATTCCGCCAACAATTGAAAAGACCACACCTCATCATGCCGGCGCATCAGATTTCATCCCCGAAATGCCGCATCACCAGCCTGATCGGATTCGGTGCCGCCTGCCCCAGCCCGCAGATCGAGGCATCGGCCATCGCGGTGCACAGGTCGTCCAACAGATCGCGGTCCCAGCGATCCGCCTGCATCAGCATCACCGCCTTTTGGCAGCCAACCCGGCAAGGCGTGCATTGGCCACAGCTTTCATCCTCGAAAAACCGCAGCATGTTCAGCGCCGCATCCCGTGCGCGGTCCTGCTGCGACAGGACGACGACAGCCGCCGACCCGATAAACGTATCATGTTCCTGCAACGTGTCGAAATCCAGGGGCACATCATTGATCGACGCGGGCAATATCCCCGACGAAGGCCCACCCGGCTGATAGGCCTTGAACACATGCCCCGCTGCCATGCCGCCAGCCGCGGCGATCACATCGCTGATCGTGGAACCCGCAGGCAGCACATAGATGCCGGGGCGCGCGACCCGCCCCGAAACGGAGTAAGACCGCAGACCCCTGCGCCCGTTCTTTTCGACCGCATCCAGAATTTCCGGCCCTTCCCGACAGACCCGCGCCACCCAAAGCAGTGTTTCGACATTATGCACCAGCGTCGGGCGGTCAAAGATGCCGACCTGCGCGACAAAGGGCGGGCGGTGTCGGGGGATACCGCGCTTGCCCTCGATGCTTTCGATCATCGCGGATTCCTCGCCACAGATATAGGCACCGGCCCCGCGCCGCAGATCGATATAGCCGGGGGTGACGATCCCGGCCTCTTCCAGCGCCACAATCTCGCGCCGCAAAATCTCCAGCACGGCAGGGTATTCGTCGCGCATATAGATGAAACACGTCTCTGCCTGCACCGCCCAAGCGGCGATCAGCATGCCTTCCAGAAACAGATGCGGATGCCGTTCCAGATAATGCCGGTCCTTGAAAGTCCCCGGTTCACCCTCATCCCCGTTCACTGCCAGATAGCGTGGGCCGGGGTTGGCGCGCACGAAACCCCATTTCTTGCCCGACGGAAAACCAGCCCCGCCCAAGCCGCGCAGGCCAGAGCCGAGAATTTTGTCCTGCACGACCTCCCAATCGCCGCTCTCGCGCAGGTCAGCCAGCGTCAGATAGCCGCCATCGGCGCGATAGGTCGCAAGGGTCTGGTATTCGGGCAGATGCGCATGGGTATCGCCGGCGGCAATCGCCGCCTGCACCTTTCCTACCGTGGCATGGTCGATGTGGTTATGGCCGATTTCCAGCACGGGTGCTGTATCACAGCGGCCCATGCACGGGGCGCGAAGAACGCGGACTTGCGTGGGATCAAGCCCATCCTCCAGCGCCGATTTCAGCGCCTGCGCACCAGCCATTTCACAAGAAAGACTGTCGCAAACGCGGATCGTCAGGGCGGGCGGTGGCGTCTCACCTTCTTTCACCACATCGAAATGGGCATAGAAGGTGGCGACCTCGTACACTTCGGCCTGTGACAGGCGCATTTCTTCGGCCAAGGCGCGCAGATGGGCGGCGGCCAGATGACCATAGCGGTCTTGAATCAAATGCAGAAACTCGATCAATAGGTCCCGGCGGCGCGGTCGGTCCCCTAAAAGGGCGCGGATGTCATCCCAGGCCTGATCGTCCAGTTGTCGGCCTTTGGGTGTGTGCCGCCCCTTGCCTTTGCCGGATTTCCAGATGCCGTTCTGACTGTCGTTGTCCATGATGCCCCCTCATTTTGCGGGCACCATAGACCCTGCCCCGGGACTGAACCACGCAAAAGCGACGCCGCAGAGCCAAACCGCGCATCACGCGGGTTTCGCTTAATCTGGCGGAAAACACATGCTAAGGATGGCGCGATGACGCGACACGCCGCCCTTTTTGCCTTTGCCACCTTGCTGCCTGCGGGGCTGATTGCCTTGGCTGCCGTGCAGGGCGGTGTCTGGGTCATCGCGGCCCTGCTGGCGCTAACGCTGGTCACCACCCTTGCCGACCGGCTGCTGCCCGAAGACACCGGGCGCGACGCGGATGCCACCGGCACGACGCTGTCGGTGCTGCTGGCACTGGTGCATCTGGCGCTGCTGGCGCTGGTGGTCTGGGCGCTGGCAGGTGACGCCATCAGCCGTCTGGAAAAGGTCGCGCTGTTCTTTGCTGCAGGGCTCTATTTCGGGCAGGTCAGCAATGCCAATGCGCATGAGCTGATCCACCGCCCGCAGCGCACGCTGCACCGACTGGGGATGTGGGTCTATATCTCCTTGCTGTTCGGGCATCACACATCGGCGCATGTGCTGGTGCATCACCGGCATGTGGCGACATACAAGGACCCCAACACATCGCGCCGGGGCGAAGGGTTTTACCGCTATCTGATCCGCGCCTGGGCCGGGTCGTTCACAGGCGGCTACAGGGCCGAGAAAGAGCGTCTGGCAAGGATCGGACGGCCCGCATGGCGCAATCCCTACTGGGTCTATCTGGGCGGCGGTGCGGCCTTTGTCGCGCTGGCCTATTTGCTGGGTGGAACCATGGGCATGGTGCTATATGTCGCCCTTGCAGGCCATGCGCAGACCCAGCTGTTGCTGTCCGACTACGTCCAGCATTACGGGCTGACCCGCAAAATCCGGGAAGGCGGCAAGCCCGAACCCGTCGCGGCAAAGCATAGCTGGAACAGCCCGCATCTTTATTCCTCGTCCATGCTGCTGAACGCGACACGGCATTCGGATCATCACGCGCGCCCGGCCCGCGCGTATCCGGCACTCGAACTGCCCGGCGATGCGCCGGTGCTGCCACGGCCATTGCCGTTGATGGCCAGCATCGCGCTCGTGCCGCCTTTGTGGCGACGGATCATGGACCCTTTAACCGACAGGTGGCGCGATGCGTAGTTTACTTTTGATGCTCTCTTTGGCGACCCCCGCCATGGCGCAGGACACCATGAATGCGGAAGACTTCGACGCCCATGTCACGGGTCGCACGATCACCTTTCGCACGGACACCAACCCCACCTATGGCGTCGAGGCCTATCTGCCCGGCCAGCGCGTCATGTGGTCCACCTTTGACGGCACCTGCATGTATGGCGTCTGGTATGAAAGCAAAGGCGATATCTGCTTTCGCTACGACGATGACCCAGAACCCAAATGCTGGGCGATCTATGATGAACCCGGCGGAATCAGAGCGGTGTTTACCAATGTGCCCTTTGGCACAGTGATCTACGAAACCGACGCGGATGAGCCGCTGATCTGCAATGATCTGTCATCCTGACCGGACATTGATCCGCCCATCGGCAAACTGGATTTCAAGATCGCCCGCCTTGGCCGCTGTCTGGCTGTCGGTGATCAGCACATCCCCCGCCCGCACCACGGCATAGCCGCGTTTGAGCGTATCCATATAACCTAGGGATTCGTGCAACCTGTCCAGCGCGGCCAGCCGGGCCTTGCGTTCCGCCTGCTGGCGGCTGGCGCGGTCTGACAGGCGCTGAACCGCGACACCGAACCTGTCAGCCTGCCGGTCCAGCCGGGCCTGCAACAGATCAGCACGCAACCCTCGCCCTGCCCGTTCCAGCGTCGTCGCCGCATCGCGGGTGCGGCGTTGCAAGGCGGGGACCAGCCTGTCGGACAGGGCCAGCAACCGCCGCCGATCCTCGGCCCTGCGCCGCTGCAAAATCGCAGGGCGCAGGGCCGCGTCAGAGAGTTGCAGGCGTTTCTTGGCCGCCGCCTGCCGCAGCGCGGCGGGCAAACGATCAGCCATATAATCCAGCCGCTGGCGCGGCCCATCGACCAGCGTTTCCACCTGCGGCAATGCCCGCGCCAGATCAAGCAGCCGCTGGCGGCGGTTCTGCACCGCGTTGGACAAGGCCCGCACCAGACGCGCACCTTGTTGATCCACAAAGGCCAGCAATTCGATCCGCACCGGCACCGCCAGCTCCGCCGCCGCCGTCGGTGTCGGCGCGCGTACATCAGCGGCGAAATCAATCAGCGTCGTGTCGGTCTCATGCCCCACGGCAGAGATCAGCGGAATATCCGATGCCGCCGCCGCCCGTACCACGATTTCTTCGTTGAAACCCCAGAGGTCTTCCAATGACCCGCCACCGCGCGCGACGATCAACAGATCAGGACGCGGCAGGGCGCCGCCGGGGGTTAACAGGTTGAACCCATTGATCGCCGCCGCCACCTCTGCCGCGCATTTCTGACCCTGCACGGCAACGGGCCAGACCAGCACCTTGCGCGGGAAACGGTCGCGCAGACGGTGCAGGATATCACGGATCACCGCACCCGATGGCGAGGTCACGACGCCGATAATCTCTGGCAGATAGGGCAAGGGCTGCTTGCGCGCCGTATCAAACAACCCCTCGCCCGCCAGCATCGCGCGGCGCTTTTCCAGCATCGCCATCAGTGCACCCGCGCCTGCAGGCACGATATCTTCGATGATCATCTGATATTTTGACTGGCCGGGAAAGGTGGTCAGCTTGCCGGTGGCGATCACCTCCATCCCTTCTTCGGGCTTGTGCGTCAGCGCAGTGGCGCGGCCTTTCCAGATCACGGCGGACAGGACGGCGCGGTCGTCTTTCAGATCAAGATAGATATGGCCCGATGACGGCCGCGACACCCGGCCCAATTCGCCGCGCACGCGCACATGGGAAAAGCCGCCCTCAATGGCTTTCTTGACCGCGCCAGAGATTTCCGACACAGAAAATTCAGGCGTGTTATCCGCCGGGCCATCCTCAAACAGATCCATGATGCGCTGTCCTTTTGTTCTGGCTACATTCCTAAATGGGCGCGGACGAAAGGCCAACCCCGGCCTTGTGATCTGACGCGCCGCTCACTAGAACCGCGCAAAGATTGCAAAGCCGGAGGCACAGCCATGAATATCCTGATTTTGGGCAGCGGCGGGCGCGAACATAGCCTGGCCTGGGCGATCAAGCAGAACCCCAAATGCGACCGGCTGATCGTGGCACCGGGCAATGCCGGGATCGCGCAGATCGCGGAATGTGCCGATATCAATATCCTCGACGGCGATGCAGTCGCGAATTTCGCCGAGGAAAACACGATAGATTTTGTGATCATCGGGCCAGAGGCCCCGCTTGCCGCCGGTGTCGCGGACCGTCTGCGCCGTGCGGGATTGCTGGTTTTCGGGCCGTCACAGGCGGCCGCGCAGTTAGAAGCCTCGAAAGCCTTTACCAAATCCATCTGCGATGCGGCAAATGCACCCACCGCCGGTTATGCGACATTCACCGATGCGGATACCGCGCGTGCCTATGTGCAGGCACAAGGCGCGCCGATCGTGATCAAGGCGGACGGTCTGGCCGCCGGCAAGGGCGTGACCGTGGCGATGACGCTGGACGATGCCCTGGCCGCGATTGACGATATGTGCGACGGCGCGTTCGGCGATGCCGGGGCATCCGTGGTGATCGAGGAGTTCATGGAGGGCGAGGAAGCATCATTCTTCGTGCTCTGCGACGGCAAGACGATCCTGCCCGTCGGCACCGCGCAAGACCACAAACGCGCCTTTGACGGCGATCAGGGGCCGAACACGGGCGGCATGGGCGCCTATTCCCCCGCCCCTGTGATGAATGACGCGGTGACCGAAAAAGCCTTGGGCGAAATCATCCAGCCCACAATGGATGAAATGGCCAAACGCGGCACGCCGTTTCAGGGCGTGCTGTTCTGCGGTCTGATGATCCAGAACGGCCAGCCGCGGCTGGTGGAATATAACGTCCGCTTTGGCGATCCCGAATGTCAGGTGCTGATGATGCGGCTGGGGGGGCAGATCCTTGACCTGCTGCAGGCCTGTGCGGAAGAGCGACTGCATGAAATGTCAGTCAACTGGGCCGACGATCACGCGCTGACCATCGTGATGGCCGCCAACGGATACCCGGATGCGTATGAAAAAGGCAGCGTGATCAACGGCTTGGACACCCAGCCTACAGATAGTTTTCACATGGTGTTTCATGCCGGGACGAGGCGAGCAGACGGCCAATATCAGGCAAATGGCGGGCGGGTGCTGAACATCACCGCGCGCGGCGCGACATTGGCAGAGGCGCATGAACAAGCTTACGCCATGGCGCAAGGTGTCGACTGGCCGGGCGGGTTTTACCGGTCCGATATCGGTTGGCGCGCGCTATAAATGCGAAAAAGCCGCGCTGTCGGGCGCGGCTTTTCAGTGACAGGACGCAGAGTTAAGCGGCGCGCCCGACCAGAACAGACCCGATCTGTGCGGCTGCTGCGTTTTCATCATCGCCAGCGACAGCAGCGAATTCACGGGTCAGACGTTCCAAGGCAGCTTCGTACAACTGACGTTCGGAATAGCTTTGCTCGCGCTGGTCGTCTTGACGGTGCAGGTCGCGTACGACCTCTGCAATGGCGATCAGGTCGCCGGAATTGATCTTTTGCTCATATTCCTGCGCGCGGCGCGACCACATGGCTTTCTTAACCTTCGCCTTGCCACGCAGGGTTTTCAGCGCGTGATTGACGACATCGGGCGTCGCCAAAGCGCGCATGCCGACATCAGAGGCCTTGTGGGTCGGCACCCGCAGGGTCATCTTGTCTTTTTCGAAGGCAATCACGAACATTTCCAGCTCGAAACCCGCAACCTCTTGCGTTTCCACGGAAACGATCTTGCCCACACCATGGGCGGGGTACACGACAAACTGGTCGGGGCTGAATTCATTCTTCTTCTTGGTCATGATTTTCCTTTCATGGCAATCCGGCGCATCAAGCGACAAAAAACCGTCGGTAACTTGGGTCACCGGCGGGATATGCTTATTTCAGCGGGATCACATTGTTCGCGTCATTACGGAATCATACCACAAAAACGCCCCCTTCGGAAGCGTTCTGTAACAGCAGCATGAAATTCTGCGACATCAGTGGGTTAGCTTAGCCGCCCTCACCGGGGACCTCAGAAAACAGGCGCATCTTGTCGGGCTGGCCATCCATCTCTTCGGCGCCGGGCAGCGGGTCTTTCTTGGTGATAATGACCGGCCACATCTCCGAATATTTGCGGTTGAACTCGACCCATTTTTCCATGTCAGGCTCTGTATCCGGGCGGATCGCGTCGGCGGGGCATTCGGGTTCGCAGACGCCGCAATCGATACATTCATCAGGATGGATGACCAGCATGTTCTCACCCTCGTAGAAACAATCCACCGGGCATACCTCGACGCAATCGGTGTATTTGCAGGCGATACAATTGTCGTTGACGATATAGGTCATGGGATCATCCGTAATGCTTTGGGTGGTGTGCTAATTCGGATCGCGCGGTCATTCAAGGCTGAAAGGGTCATCCCTACCGCGCTGCGTCATCATATCCCTGCGATCCTTTTTCGTGGGCCTGCCTTTGCGGTCGCTGGGTATGCCCTGCGTCGTTGGTACAGGCGCGGGAGACAGATCTTCGTAAAGCGTCTGCGCCTCGGGTGCAGGACCGCGACGGGCGCCGCAATCGAGAATGCGGATCACCTTGGTCTGTTCGGCCTGCACGAAGGTCAGCACATCGCCCGCCCCCACGGCGCGCGCCGGTTTGCTGACCGGATTGCCGCCCACCCGCACCTTGCCCGCGCTGACGATCCCGGCGGCGATGCTGCGCGATTTGAAAAACCGCGCATGCCACAGCCATTTGTCGAGCCGGATCAATTGACGCGGGGCGTCGGTCAAGCCTTCTTGAACCCCGCCAGCGCTGCGGCGAAGGGGTTGTCGGGATCAATTGGCTTGTCGCGCTTGGGTTTGGCCTGAAAGCTCTCGGGCTTGTTGGCCTGCGCAGGTGGCTTGCCCTTGCCCTTACCCTTCGGCTTTGGATTCCCGCGCGGGCGATCATTCGCCGGACGCGCCGGGCGCGCGGCCCGCCCGCCCCAAGTGAAGGTATAATATGCCTCCATCTCGGGCGTGTCAGAGGGCACCTCTTGCGGGGCATCGGGTGTACCGGCGGGGTCATCGACCGGAATTTCCTGCGGCGCGTCGTCGGGCAGTTCTACCGGCACGTCCGCGGGGCTGTCGGCGGGTGGCGTGTCGTTGGGGACTTCCGCAGGAGGCGTTGGCGGCGTCTCCTGAGGTTCTTCAACCGGGGTTTCCACGGGCGGCTTGCCAGCCGCGTCAGCGCGGGGAGCTTTCACCTTTACCCGTTCCGCTTTCTCAGCCTTATAACCCAGACCGGCCATCAGATCGGCGAATTGATCCAAAGTCATGCCGGTGATCGACAGCATATCAGAATTCGCCTCGAATCCACCCCGGCTGTCCTTATCGCGCAGCATATCGGCGAGCCGTTCGAGCATGTCGATCCGGATCGCGCGGTCACCGGCAGCGCGGTAGCCCGACATCGCGTAATAGCCCGGCACGGCATCCTTGGCGGTAGGCAATGTGACCAGACCGGGGGGCGGGCTTTCGGGAAATTCGGACAGGTTTTTGGCCAAAGACCACAGCACCAGCCGCAGACGCGTCGGCGCAGGTTTCAGCAGCAAGGGCTGGAAAATGGTGAATTGCCCAAAGCGCACGCCGTGTTTGCGCAACGCAGAACGCGCTTCCTGCTCCAGCGCCTTGACCTCATCCGCCACATCGCCGCGCGGAATGATGCCGAAATTTTCCGCCATGCGGAAGGCGAACCCTTTGGCAGCCCCTGTCAGCGTCTCATCATTGCGCAGTGCGAGCAGGCCCTCGAACCCGGCGGCGATCTTGCGGTCGATGAAATGCTGCAAACGGCGCTGCACCTTGGCAACGACATCCGGCCCGGCTTCTTCATCGACGAACACCGCCACGCCGGGTTTCAGCGGATCGGACCCCGCCACCAGTTTACCCAGAGCCTGATCGCCCCACATCAGGCCACCCTGTTCGGTGAAATCAATCTCGGTATCCGGCGCGTTATAGAAACGATCCGCCCGCAGATGCAGATGCGGCGCAATCGCCTGCACCGATGCCTGCCGTAAGGTTTTCGCCTCGTCCGGGCTACCCGCCTTGTCCATGCGGAAACGGAACCCTTCCAAACGACCGACGAATTCGCCCTCGACGGTCACTTCACCTTTTTCATTCACCTCGGCCAACAGGCTCTCCTTTTGTTTGAGCCGGCGAAGCAGGATGCTGGTCCGCCGGTCCACAAATCTTTGCGTCAATGCGCCATGCAGCGCATCTGATAAACGATCTTCTACAGCGCGGGTTTCATCACGCCAATGAGAATCGTCAATAAGCCAGCCTTTGCGCTGCGCCACATAGGTCCAGGTGCGAATAAAGGCGAGCCGCTTGGACAAAGTATCGATATCCCCGTCGGTGCGGTCAATCCGACGCACCTGCAATGCGAACCAATTGGCCGAGACATGCCCAAGTTGATGCAGATCGTTGTAAATCTGCGTCAGAAGCGACGCATGTTCCGCAGGTGAGACGCCGCGGAAATCAGGGATTCGGCAGACATCCCACAAAAGTTTCACCGATGGCCCGTCGGTCGCACGTGCCGCGACTTCTGCATCAAGCGACAGCGCTTTGAGTGCCGCCAGATCGTCGCTTTCGCGCACACGCGTCAGCCATGGGTTATCTGTGCGCTCCTCCAGCGTGCTGATCAGCCGCTTGATGGACCCGAATTGCAACCGGCTATTGCGCCATTGCAGCTTTCCGACCGGGCGGAACTGATGGTTGCAGATAGCTTCTGCCACCGCGTCGTCCAAAGGCGGGGCTTCGCCCGTCACGCCGAAGGTACCGTTTTCGATATGGCGCCCGGCACGACCCGCGATCTGGGCCAGTTCTTCGGGCGCCAGATGGCGCATCCGCCGACCGTCGAATTTCGTCAGCGCGGAAAAGGCGACATGGCCGATATCCAGGTTCAGCCCCATCCCGATTGCATCGGTGGCGACCAGATAATCGACATCGCCGTTCTGATACATTTCCACCTGCGCATTGCGGGTGCGGGGCGACAGCGCACCCATGACAACGGCAGCGCCGCCCTTAGTGCGGCGCAAAAGCTCGGCAATGGCATAGACGTTATC
Source organism: Yoonia sp. (assembly GCF_046292185.1). Lineage (GTDB taxonomy): Bacteria > Pseudomonadota > Alphaproteobacteria > Rhodobacterales > Rhodobacteraceae > Yoonia. Next base: position 9,179 of record NZ_JBKBQY010000002.1, on the reverse strand, counting down.
GACCGAGAATCCGACAATGGCGGAGCGCGCAGGCATCCGGCTGATTTTCTTCGATCCGGTATATGTCAATTCCGACATCCGGTCACGGCGCATGAATTGCACATCGGGCACCAGTGCTGCAATCGCGCCGCGCATCGTATCGGCCCCCAGAAACAGCGTTTCATGCAAACCGCGCGCATGCAGCAGACGGTCGGTGAACACATGGCCCCGCTCAGGATCGCCACAAAGCTGAATTTCATCGACGGCAAGGAAATCGCAGCCCATCCCTTCGGGCATTGCCTCGACCGTACAGACCCAGAAGGCCGCGCGCGGCGGCACGATCCGTTCCTCGCCCGTGACCAACGCCACGACCGAAGGCCCCTTGATCGCAACGATCCGGTCATAAACCTCGCGCGCCAACAGACGCAAAGGCAGGCCGATCACGCCGGTGCGATAGGACAGCATCCGCTGGATCGCGTAATGGGTCTTGCCGGTATTGGTCGGCCCGAGCACGGCCGTGATCCGGGAACCTTGCATTTTCGTCCCCGTCTGGGGTGGCGATCAGATCGCCATACCCTCTAGTTGTTGTTGCAGGCGGTCGGCCTCTGCGCGCGCTGCGGCGGACCGGGGCATGATGTCCAATATCATCCGGTAAAGGTCAAGCGCCTCTGCCGGACGTTTCATGTCTTCCATCATGATGGCAAGCCCGCGCATTGCCTCGAAATGGCGCGGATTGCGTGCCAAGACTTCGCCCAGATCAGCAATCGCAGGACCGAATTCTTCCAGCAGGTAATAGGCGGTGGCGCGGTGAAAATAGCCTTCCGCGAAATCCGGGGCATGGTCCACCAGCGCCGAGAAATGATCCAGAGCCGCCTCGGGTGCACCGGCGTCCAGCGCATCCTGCCCCCGGCGCATCAGCAGGTCGATGGCCGGTGATCCGCTTTTGCCCCATTCGGAAACGATCTGATTTTCGATCCGGTGCGCCTCTTCTTCATCAGCCTGTGACAATTCTGCGAAAAGCTGGTCGAGCCTTTCGGTTTGTGCGACCACAGGCGTGGAAAAGCCAAAGCCCAGCACAAGTGCCGCAACGATACATTTGAAGCGAAAGAGATCAGACATCATATCTTCAATGTAGCGCATCATGCGCCAGACACCAGAGCCTGCCTGCCGCAGATTATCACGAAAGGATCAGAAGAATGAGCGATGTAGTGAATGAAGCCGTCACCCAGTTGAACGCCAAGATGGGCGGCGAGGGTTTTGACGGCACCGCCAAATTCGTCATCGAAGACGAAGGCGCAATCATCATCGACCAGAACGGTGCCCGCGCCGGCGATGACGACGCCGATGTGACGCTGACCGCCAGCACCGAAGTGTTCAAGGCGATCCTTGATGGCGAACAGAACCCGACCGCCGCCTTTATGACCGGCAAGCTGGCCGTGGATGGCGATATGGGTCTGGCGATGAAATTGTCCGGCGTCCTGTCCTGATGCCCCAAGCCGCCCCGCTTTTCGATGACATCGCAGATGGCCCGGCAGGCGGGGCGGCGCAGTGGCTGACCACCAGCGACGGCAGGCGCATCCGCGCCGGTCACTGGTCGGTGGACAAGGCCGAGGCCAAGGGCACCGTGCTGATTTTTCCCGGTCGCACCGAATATATCGAAAAATATGGGATGACCGCCCGCGCGCTGGCCGCAGCAGGCTATGCCACGCTGGCCGTGGATTGGCGCGGCCAAGGGCTGGCCGACCGCTTGATTACGGATGTGGCCTTGGGCCATGTCGGCAGTTTTGCTGATTACCAGCATGATGTGCAGGCATTGATGGACCATGCCGCCGCTATCGCCCTGCCTCGCCCCTATTTTCTCATCGGCCATTCGATGGGCGGCTGTATCGGTCTGCGGTCATTGGCAACCGGGCTTGACGTCAACGCCGTGATGTTTTCTGCGCCCATGTGGGGCATCGGCATGTCACGCGCGCTGCATTCCTTCGCCTGGGGGCTGTCGAGCCTCAGCCAATCGCTGAAATTCGACGAAAGGATCGTGCCGGGCCAGCTGCCTGCCAGCTATCTTCTGCACCAACCTTTCGCGGGCAATGCGCTGACCAATGATGCCGAAATCTATGCCGCCTTGCGCCAACAGGTAATTGCCCATCCCGAACTGGCGCTTGGCGGGCCGTCTTTACGCTGGCTACGGCAATCCTTGCAGGAAATGCGCGATCTGGCGCGGCTGCCGTCGCCCGCAACCCCCTGCATCACCTTTCTGGGCGGCAAGGAAACCATCGTCGATTCCGACGCCATCCGCCGCCGCATGGCGCAATGGCCCGGCGGTGTGCTGCACGAGATCAAGACAGGCCGTCACGAAATGCTGATGGATTCGCCCGAGATGCGCGACATGGTCATGGCCAAGACACTGGCCCATTTCGACGCGCATCGCTGAACCAGCGCGCCCTGTCTTTTTTTTCCAAAAATACTTCCGCCGGAGTCGCCTCTGCAGTCCACCGCAGAGGCTTGCTATTGGCAGCAGCATTTCAGCCCCTATCTTTGATTGATGGCCGACGTCCTGACCTTCACCGACCGCGGGATCTATTGCGCCGCAGGCGATTTCTACATTGACCCGTGGCGACCGGTATCGCGCGCGCTGATCACCCATGCGCATAGCGATCACGCGCGCTGGGGCATGGACAGCTATCTTGCCACCCCCGGCACGGCTGCTGTGATGCGGCACCGCTTGGGGGATATCAACGTTGAAACAATCGCTTATGGTGCTCAACAGCAGATCGGCGATGCGAGTGTGTCGTTCCATCCCGCAGGCCATGTGCCGGGTTCTGCGCAGATCCGCATCGCGGTCAAAGGGCAGGTCTGGGTCGTCTCTGGCGACTACAAAACCATTGATGACGGGCTGTCGGAACCGTTTGAACCGGTCCGTTGCCATGCCTTCATCAGCGAATGCACCTTTGGTCTGCCGATCTTCAACTGGACACCCCAAGATATATTGCGCGAACAGATCAACCGTTGGTGGGAAGATTGCGCCGCCAACGGCAAGACCGCGATCCTCGGGGCCTATGCCTTGGGCAAGGCGCAACGGCTGTTGCGGCTTGTTGATCCCGCCATTGGCCCGATCCTGACGCATGGCGCGGTGGAAAACACCAATGAGGTGTTGCGCGCCCAAGGCATCCCCCTGCCGGCCACGATCCGCGTTGATGCCGCTGTTACCGGCAAAACCCACCCCGGCGCGCTGGTGCTGGCGACACCCAGCGCCCTTGGCACGCCATGGGCGAAACGATTCGGCCCTGCCTCGACCGCCTTTGCCAGCGGCTGGATGGCTTTGCGCGGCGTGCGGCGCAGGCGGGCGGCCGATCGCGGGTTTATCGTGTCCGATCATGCCGATTGGGCCGGGCTGAACACGGCGATCAAGGCGACAGGGGCCGAAAAGATATTCGTCACCCATGGTTATACATCCGCCTTTCAGCGCTGGCTGCGCGATCAGGGCTATGATGCCCATGTGGTCAGCACCGATTATCAGGGCGAAGATTTCGACAGCAACGAGGATGCGGCATGAAAGCCTTTGCCGCGCTTTTCACCCAACTGGATGAAAGCACCAAGACCAGCGTCAAGGTCGCGGCGCTGGCGGATTATTTCCGCACTGCCCCGGATGAAGACAAGCTTTGGACCGCCGCCCTGTTCACCGGGCGTAGGCCGAAACGGGTGATCACCGCCAGCAAATTGCGGCTTTGGGCGGCAGAGCACGCGGGCCTGCCTGATTGGATGTTCGAGGAAAGCTACAGCATCGTCGGCGATCTGGCCGAAACGATCGCGCTGGTCCTGCCGCCTCCGTCTCAGACCAGCGACCAAAGCCTGACCGCGTGGATCATGCGCCTGCGCGAGCTTAGCACACAGGACGAGGATGCGCGCAAGGCAGGTATCCTCGCCGCATGGGACAGCCTGCCCACGGCGGAACGATTCCTGTTGACCAAGCTGCTGACGGGTGGTTTCCGGATCGGAATCAGCGCAAAACTGATGACCCGCGCGCTGGCGCTGGCGATGGGGCAGCCGGAACCGGAACTGACCCACAAGCTGATGGGCAACTGGACCCCCGACAGCGTGACGTGGCACAGCCTGATCGAGGCGGAGGACCCGACCGCCGACCAATCCCGACCCTATCCGTTCTATCTTGCCTATGGGTTGGAGGGGTTCGACAGCCTCGGCCCGCCTGCGGATTGGTCAGCAGAGCGCAAATGGGACGGTATCCGTGGCCAGTTCATCCTGCGCGGCGGCAGCCATTACCTGTGGTCGCGGGGCGAGGATCTGATGACAGACCGCTTTCCCGAACTCGCCCAGCTTTGCGACGCGCTGCCGGATGGCACCGTGATCGATGGGGAAGTGCTGGCCTTTGTCGATGACGCCCCCCTGCCCTTTGCCGCTTTGCAAAAACGGATCGGGCGCAAGACTGTCCCACGCAAATTGCTGGCCGAGGCGCCGGTGATCCTGATGGCCTATGATCTGCTGGAACAGGACGGTAATGATATCAGGTCCCTGCCCTTTGCCGAAAGACGCGGGCGGCTGGCGGATATGGTTGCGCGGGTTTCAACCCGCGCGCCCCTGCGATTGTCACCGCGGGTGCCTTTCAATGATTGGAACGATCTGGCAAAGGCGCGCGACGATTCCCGCGACATCGGTGCCGAAGGGCTGATGCTGAAACGCCATGACAGCCCCTATCTGGCCGGGCGCAAGAAAGGCGATTGGTGGAAATGGAAGGTTGATCCGCTGACCATCGATGCCGTGATGATCTATGCGCAATCGGGCAGCGGGCGACGGGCCAATCTGTTCACCGATTACACTTTCGCAGTACGCGACGGTGACGCTTTGGTGCCTTTCACCAAAGCCTATTCCGGCCTGACCGATGCGGAATTCCGACAGATCACAGCCTGGGTGCGTAAGAACACGCTGCAAAAATTCGGACCCGTCCGGCAGGTCCCGCCAGTGCATGTGTTCGAAATCGCCTTTGAAGGCATCAACGAAAGCCCACGCCACAAATCGGGTGTCGCCCTGCGATTTCCCCGGATGCTGCGCTGGCGGCAGGACAAACCGGTGGCCGAGGCCAATACGCTGGCCGATCTGCAGGAAATGCTGCGGGTTTACGGCTGACAGGGTTTCATGACGCAGCGCGACACCTTAGGTAAGACATCAAACAGCAATGAAAGCGGCAATATGCAAAAACCCGTCTATGACGCCAATACAACCGGAAAAAACGCCTTTGGCGATCTGCCCGAATGGGACCTGACCGATCTTTACCCCAGCCCCGACAGTGCCGAGATCACGCGCGATCTGGACTGGCTCGACAAGGAATGCGCCGCTTTTGCCGCCGATTACGCAGGCAAACTGGCCAATCTTGACGCCGCGGGCCTGCTGGGTGCCGTGCAGCGCTATGAACAAATCGATGTGACCGCCGGGCGGATCATGTCTTATGCGGGCCTGCGCTATTACCAGATCACCACCGATAGTGGGCGTGCCAAATTCATGGCCGATTGTCAGGACAAGATCACCCGCTTCACCACCCCGCTGGTGTTCTATGGGTTGGAATTCAACCGGCTGGATGACGACCATCTGGCGGGGCTTTTGGCGGCTAACGATGATCTGGCGCGCTATAAACCCGTCTTTGACCGGATGCGCGCGATGAAGCCGCATCAATTGTCCGATGAACTGGAACAATTCCTGCATGATCAATCCACCGTCGGTGCCGCCGCATGGAACCGGCTGTTTGATGAAACCATGGCGGGTCTGGAATTTGTCGTGGACAGTGATGTGCTGGGGCTGGAAGAAACGCTGAACCTGCTGACCGATCAGGATCGTTCCAAACGCGAGGCCGCGACTCATGCTTTGACAGCCGTCTTTGCCGAGAACCTGAAAACCTTTGCGCGTATCCACAACACGCTGACCAAGGAAAAAGAGATCGAGGATCGCTGGCGCAAAATGCCCAGCCCGCAAGCCGCGCGCCATCTGGCCAACCACGTCGAACCAGAAGTGGTCGAAGCGTTGCGGAACGCTGTCGTCAAAGCCTATCCCCGCCTGTCGCACCGCTATTATGCGCTGAAAGCGAAATGGCTGGGGCTGGACAGGATGCAGGTCTGGGACCGCAACGCGCCTTTGCCGATGGACCAGACACGCGTCGTCGGCTGGGACGAGGCACGCGACACGGTGATGACCGCCTATGCCGGGTTTGATCCGAAAATGGCGGAACTGGCGCAGCCGTTCTTTCACAAGGGCTGGATCGATGCGGGCGCGAAACCGGGCAAGGCACCGGGTGCCTTTGCGCATCCCACCGTCACCACGGTGCATCCTTATGTGATGCTGAATTATCTGGGCAAGCCCCGCGATGTGATGACCCTGGCACATGAATTGGGCCACGGCGTGCATCAGCTGCTGGCCGCCGAACAGGGCGAGCTTTTGTCATCGACCCCGCTGACACTGGCGGAAACCGCGTCGGTCTTTGGCGAGATGCTGACCTTCCGGCAGTTGCTGGACAATGCCAAGACCAAGGCAGACCGCAAGGTTCTGCTGGCGGGCAAGGTCGAGGATATGATCAACACCGTCGTGCGCCAGATCGCGTTCTACGATTTCGAATGTAAATTGCATGCCGCGCGTCTGGAGGGTGAATTGACCCCCGATGATATCAACGCATTGTGGATGTCGGTGCAGGCCGAAAGCCTGGGTCCGGTGTTCGATTTCGTTGACGGCTATGAAACCTTCTGGTCCTATATCCCGCATTTCGTGCATTCGCCCTTTTACGTCTATGCCTATGCATTCGGTGACGGGCTGGTGAACGCGCTTTATGCGGTATTCGAAGAAGGCGATCCCGATTTCCGCGAGAAATATTTCGCCATGCTGCGCGCGGGCGGGTCCAAGCATCACAAGGAACTGCTGGCACCTTTCGGGCTGGACGCGTCTGACCCGGCGTTCTGGGACAAGGGCCTGTCCCTGATCGAAAGCATGATCGACGAATTGGAAGCCATGGAAGAATGACGCAAGTCACGATTGCGCCGATGACCCCCGCGACGCAAGAAGCGTTGCGGGGCATCTCGGTTACTGAAGAACAGGTCAATTTTTCCGGTCAACCGTCGGAGGTGATCGATCTGGATGATCCGCTGATCGATATCCATGTGATTCATTATGGCGATCAGGTCGCGGGTATGTTCCGGATTGACCGGGGGTTTCACCTGCATCACCGGTTCGCGGCCAGTACCATCTATGGGCTGCGGACCTTTTTGGTGGATCAGCGCCTGCAAGGGCGCGGCATTGCCAAAGCCTGCTGTGCGGCGTTGGGCAACTATCTGTCCGGCCATTATCCGGCGGCAGAGGCGATTATGCTGACCGTCAACCTGTTGAACCCCCGCGCGCGCAAGGCCTATCTGGCGGGCGGGTTCATTGATACCGGCGCGCAATATATGGACGGCGGCTTTGGCCCGCAGCATATCTTGAAGTTGCCGTTCTAGACACCTGCGCCGGGGGCACCATGGGACGCCTCCGGCGGGGGAGTATTTCTGGAAAAAACAAGATCAAGAGGGGTGCACAGTTAGCGTCCTGCCCCTTTTGCAAAGATCATATCCATCATCACCTGCGTGCCACGCGAAAATTCCAGCGGGCAAGGATAATCGGCCTCGCCCCGGATTGCCTTGCCGAAGTTTTCGACTTGCAACACATAATGATTCACCCCCGGCCAGCGTTCAGTCGTGATCGGCCCGCCGGTATCGAGCGTCAGCTGGGCGAGGTCAAAGACATTGGCGTTGAACGGGCAGGACAGGGTCAGTACGCCCCTGTCCCCGTGAAAAGTGACCTGCTGGCGCGGCTGCATCCGCATCGATACCACGCCGGAATAGCTGAAATCCGGAAATTGCGCGGCGATTTGCGCGAAAACATCGACATCGTTTTCCAGCCGCAGGTTGGCATAGGGAACCGCCACAGGCTCCTGACCCGTCACAAATCGCGCAGCCCCCAGCACGTAAACGCCGATATCACGCATGGCCCCGCCTGCGGTTTCGGGGCGGTTGCGGATATTGGCGGCATCGCGTGCATTGTTGAAACTGAATGTCGCATCGACATGCATCAACTTGCCAATCGCGCCGCCCTGCACCAATTCGCGCGCACGGATGAATTGCGGGTGATGGACGATCATGAACGCCTCTGCCGCCAGCAGGCCTGCGTTATCGCGCGCGGTGATCAGCCTATCATAATCATCAGCATTCAGGCCCATCGGCTTTTCACACAGCACCGGCTTGCCTGCGGCAAGCGCTTTCAGCGACCATTCCACATGCAGATGATTGGGCAGCGGGATATAGACCGCATCGATAGCGGGATCGGCCAAGAGTGCATCATAGCTGTCATGCACCTTCAACCCAGGCGCAAAATCCGAAAAACCCGCCGCCTTGTCCGGGCTTGATGTGGCCAATGCATAAAGCTCTGCGCCTTTGGCGGCATGTATCGCGGGCGCCATGAAGCGGCGCGCAAAATCAGCGGCGCCCAGAATGCCCCAACGGATATGTGTCATTGATCTCTCCCTTTTTGGCGGGATGTTAGCGCTATCTTTACGGCATAGCCACGCCCCTTTCGCGCCTGCCGAACAAAAATATCCCCGCCGGGAGCCCGGCGGGGACACAGTCATGAACGGTCAGATGGAAAAGTTCAGACGGTTTCCAACATGCCCTTTTCGCGCGCCAGTTCCTGCATCCGGGCCTGCAGTTTTTCGAAGGCTCGCACTTCGATCTGGCGGATACGTTCGCGGCTGACGTCATATTGCGCGCTGAGATCTTCCAATGTGATGGTTTCATCGGCCAGACGGCGCTGCACCAGAATATCTTTCTCACGGTCGTTCAGCACATTCATCGCCTCGGCAAGCAAGGCGCGGCGCGCGTCAAGTTCGTCGTGTTCCTCATAATCCGCGGCGGTGTTGGCGCTGTCGTCTTCCAGCCAGTCCTGCCATTGCATCGACCCTTCACCGTCCGAGCCGATCTGCGCATTCAATGAGGCGTCGCCGCCAGACAGGCGCCGGTTCATCGAGATCACTTCATCTTCGGTCACGCCCAGATCAGTGGCGATCTGTTTGACGTTCTCGGGGCGCAGATCGCCTTCTTCCAGCGCGCCGATGCGGTTTTTCGCCTTGCGCAGGTTGAAGAACAGCTTTTTCTGCGCCGATGTCGTGCCCATTTTCACCA
>NZ_JBKBQY010000001.1:0-134967 GCF_046292185.1 Yoonia sp. | reverse complement strand
TAACTTTTGCCTTTATTGCACCATGTGATGTAGCCCTACCAATGGCCATAATCATTGCAATGATAGCGTCAATCTTTAGTGCGTTGTCAGTTCCCTTCCTAACTTTGATATTTTCATTGTTATCAATGTAAATTTCTGCGTTGCTCAACTGCCATGCTAAGAACGGATCACCACTATGTTTTAGTGTGCCATTTCTGATTAACAGTTCAGTTTCTTTAGCGGCTGGTGACATCGATGATATCGCTTGTGGAAATTTCACCATTGTTAGGCCAGAATCTTGCAATAATGACGTGATTTGGCTGGCATTCCAGTTGTCATACGCGACTTCACGCAAGTCAAAGTCAGTGTTTAGCTGTTCAATATGTTTACGAATAACTGCATGATCCGCTACTTCACCTTCTGTAATGATTAGTTTTCCACTATCAACGGCGTTGCTGTAGATATTTCTGACGTGTTTCGGCGCTGATTTGTACGCTTCTTCTGGAATAAAACACGTTGCATCAAAGAAAAATTCACCATTTTCAGCCCAAACTTGTGAAACCGCTGTTAAGTCAGAAGTGGAACCCAAGTCTAACCCAACGTACATTGGAAGTTCTGTTTTCAGTTTTGTGACAGCGTTTTTGTTCCACTTATCTACTTCAATCCATGACTGACTTGTGCTGATGAATTCATTCAAATATTTTGTTCTGAAATTTGCGCGGGCTGCTGGTATCTCTTCTGCTTTTTTAAGTTCTTCATGAAGAAAATCAGTTTTAACAGACACGCCAAGGTTTGGATTGGCCTTGATCCAGTTGTTTGAATCTTTCCAGTTGTCACCTTCATCGATCTGGTAAGCGAGTGTGAAGATACGATCATCTTCCACGGTCCCATCCAGAACCTTTTTGGCGTAATCCAACTGTGTGTAGAAATAATTCGACTGTGCGCCGGGCTGTCCTGTGGTGATCATGACTGTCAAAGGGGATTTCTGGTTGCCCATTGATGACGTCACAACATCGAATAGGTCTTGGTTCGACACCGCAGCGGCTTCATCAACAATCGCCATTCTGATGTTCAGACCATCCAAAGATTTAGACTCTTTGGATAGTGGCCAGTAGCGTGACCACTTGTCAGGGTTGGCTAAGGCTTGCGCGGATTTCTTGAATCCTTTCGTCAGCCTTGGATCGCTGACCTGCATCATTCGGCCTGACATGTTCCAGACTAATTTCGCCTGTTCTCTCATAGTTGCCATGGTGACGATCTGAGACGCATCAGGGGCAAACATCAGTTCATATAGTGCCAGTGCGCCTAGCAGCGTAGACTTGCCGTTCTTGCGCCCAACAAGGATCAGTGCTGACGTGTAACGCCTGATTTCAGGGTCATTCTTGTCGATCCACCCGTAAAGATTTGAAAGGATGAATGCTTGCCACGGCTCTAAAACTACGTTGGTTCCAGCTACAGCACCTTCCACAAAATTCAAAAGTTGAACATATGTCAGCACATGTGCTGCATGGTCACGATTGAAGGTCCAGCGGAACGATGGTTGTTCTTGGCGATAGTCTAAATCGTGAATGAATTTTGCACATTGTTTGCGAACATAAATGCTGGACTTGATCTTGCCGCTTACAACGTCACGCGCATATTCAATGGCGTCGTCTACGCTGCATGTCACTTGTTAATAACCCGCATGTCCAAGAAATCAGCGACTGGATCAGCAGCAACTTTTTTTGGATCAAGGTTTACTGTTCTGGAAGTCGGCGTAAGGCGAAATTCGGAAAGCAAGATTCTTACTTCTCTTGCCGCTTCCATCGCAACAGTAGATGCTAATTTGCGTCCAAGTGTTGCCTCTGGATCGCGCTTATAAAAATTCAAAGATTTAATATAAATGCTTTGCGCCTCTACTAATTGTGAGAGCAGCACACTATCTATTTTCTTTGTCATCCCTTGTTCGTGCAAATGCTGTGCAAAATAATCAAATATGGCTTCACGATCTATTTCTGCATTACTATCCGTCACATGGTTCTGTGGTTCAACAAGTTCCTGCTGATCTTCTGGAACAGTGATGTTTTTGTGGCGGTAATCAACGTAGGTTCCTGTTAATTTTAATTCTTCCACACTCTTCCTGTTGCTGCCACCGCTACGGCCCTTCACTCCTGCCATATTATCCCTTCCTTTCTGTCTAATCCTAAATAAATGAAAAGTATCATTTGCTGTATTTAGGCATTGAAGAATTTCAGAAGGGGAACAGAATGAAAAAGGTAAAGAACGTAGCTTGTAGAGAATTGATGTGTGCAGGGCTGCGATGTGATGGAACAGATTCACGATGCATAAAAGACAAGATGAAAGTTCATAAAGCACCAGCGGTGATCAGTGAAGTTTCGATCAGGAACAATCACCAATGGTACAAACAATCACGTTGGAAGAAGATCAGGCTTGGCCAGCTATCCAAGCAACCACTGTGTCAGCGCTGTAGCAGTTTTGATATCGTGACTGCCGCTGTTCATGTCGATCACGTTATCCCGCACAAAGGGGATTCAAAGCTTTTCTATGATGCAGCCAACTTACAATCGCTTTGTCATGGCTGTCATTCGGTGAAAACTAAAGCGGAACAGCGTGGCGAAATTTTAGATTATCGAACTGTATCACCATTTTAAAACACGCATTTCCTGCGCTAGAAAAATTTTCCATGGGGGCTTGTGTAATCCTTTGTTTTTAATTTCTTAACTGGCGAAGTTAATGTGAATTAAACAAACAAAAAGGGCTGCATCGCGTGATGCAGCCCCTTTATAGCAGTCATATGTAGTGTAGATCAGCGTCCAGCTATGCGGATGGATTCAAGATCGCCACCATCAGCTTCAAAATCTTCCACCCATTGCGGTTTTGGGCGATGTTCTGGCCCGCTCCACGTCTGTTTTTTGTTCTCAGGGTTACGATACCTTGCCTGCACCTTGCCACGTGTGACACCACCCGGCTTGCTGGTCTTGGCGGTCTTGCTGCTGGATACTGGTCCAAACAAGTCTTCAACAGTGTAATCCAGCTTTTTCAGCAGAGCCTGCACTTGTTCACGGGCGTCTTCCTTGCCCTTTTCTTTGGCGATTTCTGATTGGATTCGCTGCATTTCTGCTTCGAGTTCTGCTACACGATCTGACATAATAAGTTCCTTTTGATATGTGGATTTGTTCTAAGCGCAACTTGTTATCGATGTAAAGATATATCGGAACACGGCGGAACAAAGTCCTCTTTCCTTAAAGGTGTTCCGATGGGTTTTGCAGCGGAACATAGTCTCTTTCTTCAAGATGACTCTGAAGGTGTTGCGGTGTGGATTCAGGAAAGACGGAAAGGCACACTCTGTAAGGATTATGACCTGAAGGAACGTCATGTAGATTTTGTAAGGATTCATGGTCCATAGGGTTTTGAAGAAATTTTGTAGGGATTTATGGCCCATAGGAACGTCATGGCAATCTGTAAGGATTATGGTCCTGAAGAGTCATCATGAAGATTTTGTAGGGATTTATGGTCCATAGGGTTCTGAAGAAATTTTGTAGGACCATAGAAGCCCTGTAGGACCTAATGGGCGACAAGGGATGCTAAGATCACCTAAAGGACGCTGTAGAACCGTACTGGTGTCTCATGACGCTGTAAGAATTTCTTCTTGATGGTATCATTACAAAAAACTGGAACGCGCAGCAATCGTCCAAAGGCCAAAGGCCTTTGGACGATTTATATTAAGATTGCTTTGGGTCAACTGTAAGAATGATATCTTATTCTGATTCCAAAAATTTTATCTTATTCTGATTCCAAAAATTTTATCTTATTCTGATTCCAAAAATTTTATCTTATTCTGATTCCAAAAATTTTATCTTATTGATTTTTCATTAGGACTTGATTAAATCCAGATTGAAAACGCAAGCGTTTCCGCCGCAAGCGTCGGGTTTTAATTTCTTCTTGATCATCTTCTTGACAAGGTTTCTATAAGACCTAATTTTTATATGATTTTATTTTTAAAGATTTTAAACTTATTAGGTTTTGAAGATTTTCATTTTGTTATGTGTTATACCAATATTAGTTAGATAAAGAAGAAAGTAGCAGACACGCCAAAAAAAGCTGATCCTACTGGATTTTCAGCTTTTCACTTGATCCATTAAGATCAAGATCATCTTCAACTCGAATCTGTTCAATAACAGGTCGCATATCAGATAAGGTACATTTCTGTCGATTCTTTCAAACCGTGGGACCACCCTGTGCATCCACAACCTTTATGTGTCGTAACTTTATTTATAATACTTTAACTGCTTAGAAGCCCTATCAGGCAACTTTTTTTACACAATCGATAACTTTATTTGTTTTTTTCTGTATATCGTCAAAGATATATTCGTTCATCTTGTCGATATGTGAATCAGGAAAAATGTGACCACTGTAACGCCAAGCATTTTTAACGCGAAAATCATTGTTCAACTTCGTCCAAACGCATGACACCACATCAAACATATGATCTTCAGTAACATGCCAAAGGCCACGATTTGCGATTTCTATGGTGATGAAATCGAAATATGCCATCATTGTGTCACGTTCACGGCCAGAATTCTTGAAGACTAATTTTTCTGTTCTGTTTGAACGTGCTTCCAGAACTATCTTGGTTTGTTCAAATTTTTCTTTCATTCCAAGCTGATCAGGACCAAAGGAATCTATGACTTTTTTGAAATATGCATCAGCAATTGCTTTCACAACAAACTTATCTTCACGAAAAACCATTTGGCCTTTTTTTCTGGAATGCTTCTTGTTTTTACCCAGCCTGTATCCGTTAACGCCTTGCGTGTAAGTCCTCATGACACCATCAGAAATGGTCCTGTGATATTTGCTTGATGACGCGACATAATCACCATCATCATTTTTTACATAGAAAGTTTTGGCGTCAGCGTTCAGATATTTTTCAAAAAATTTCAGATATATCTGTGATACCTTCATATTGCCAAGTGTCGATCCATGCTTTTTCATGGTGTGTTCTTTTACTTGATCAAGTGTCGCGACAGACAGCTTGTCGAACAAGTCCCGCTGCGCCTTTTCAACACTGTTATAGGTGGCAAGCACTTTGCCTTCGTTTGCAGCGCCCCAAAGCAGTTGATCAGGATTTCCGCATAAGATCAGCGAAAATCTGGTATCCCCTGCAAACTTTGATTTTTTTAGTAGAATTTTCATTTTCATCTTTCTTGGTTATGCTGTTCGCGGTGGTCAGTCGCTTGAATGTGAGTGTTATAGTCTTGTCTTCTTGGTGCTGATTTTATTTCGTGATCAGGCGTAACGATAAGCGGCTTTTTTTTGTGTTCCGTGAAAAGGTTTCCCAAAACGGTAAAGGTATTTATAACCCCGTTGACCTTGCAATGAAGATTTGGGGAATAATAGTTGCGATTTAGCATGAATAATATTCATACAAATTACTTACAACATGCATTTGATTCATATTGGTTTGGTGTCAGTATTTGGTCTAAAAGAAGAAGACGTAGACTGAAATCGTCTACGTCTTCTTCACCTCACAAACCACATCTAAGAAAGAGTGATAAACAGAATCGGGACCAACCGTTCATAGTGTTATTTATACCACACTAAGATTCTCAGTCAACAATAAATGGCCAAATACTGGGCATAAAATGCATTTCTTCGGGATTATTATCGTTTTCTTCATCCTCTGGATCAAAACCATAATAGCAAGCTGCTTCCGATGTGTCGTACATCGCCTCTTCCATCTTTTCCAGCCAATCTGCGCAGCCTTCATCTTGGTTATCATGCACCCATTCCAAGATGAGAAAGCACTCTCTTAGGCGATCTGACAACTCGCTTGGCTGCATCATTTTTGGTGTTTTCTTGATTTCGTTCACTGCATCCAAGCACCACATTGTCTTTGCGTGGCCATCTTGGATCATCCACTGAATCGCCTCTTTTAGCAGTTCATGATTTGACTTCAAAATATCCACTATGTCTTGATCGCTATATTCATCGATGAAGGGCTTATCGTTAAAATCCCTCATCCTTTGGTTTTTCCGTAAATTTTTTCGCGAAACTTGGCCATGTAGAATGGCACTTGCGAAGAATTTTGCGGCATCCCCCACTCTGCTATGATTTCTACCATCCATGGATCATCATACGGGTCATCATCTTCAGCGGCCAGTTTTGCAAAAAATTCTTCTGCATCATTTTTATCATCGTCTTCATTCGGAAATAATTCGTCTAAGATTTCTTTGATATCATTCATTTTTGTTTTTCCCTCTTATCTTGTTTCGCTACTATTATTTAGACAAATCAAGATTTCTCTCCTTATAAAAGAGAAATTTCCGTTTTTATAAATAGCTGTAAGTTGGTCATTTGAGCCAATGAACAGAAACAAAAATAAGAAACGGAAAAGCAAAGTGACCAACAAAAACAATTACACTGATCACAAGTTATTTTACGGATTTGATTACGATACAGTAGCATCAAAGTTCAAGTATGATCCTGAAACCGGCGTTGTTATCGGCCTTTGGTATAATGAACCGATCACTGCCACGGATTTCAACGGTTACGGTAAAGCATCGATCCACAATCCAGCGACTGGAAAACCCCAACATTTTTACCTGCACCGATTATGCTATTTTTTACACCATAAAAGTCTCGATCCTGATCTTTCGATAGACCACATAAATGGAATCCCGAACGACAACAGAATCGAAAATTTGCGACTTGTGACACAAACTGAAAATCGCAGAAACTATAGAATTTCTAAGAATAATCCTTGTGGTGTTCCAAATGTTTCGCGGTCCCAGAACGGTAAGCGTTTCGTGACCACCGTGAAAGGCCAGTACATAGGGACATATGACACACTTGAAATAGCTAATATTGCCGCAAAAGCCGCAAGGGCTGTTTTGGGATATCATAAAAACCACGGCAGAAAGGTTTGATACAATGACACAAGAGCAAAAAGCCTATATGGAAATGTTACTAGAACAGGATGATCTTGATCGCTTTTCTGTGCTGTTACAGTACTCATTGCGTTATCATATGGACGGAAATCAATATTGGGACGCTGTTAACACCATCGCAGCATCAAATCCAAGATAATATAGAAATGGCCAAGGATTCTCAGTCCTTGGCCTTAAACTTGTTAGTCATCAAGACTTGCATTGTTCACCATAAATTTGGCCATTTTTTTCCAATTCGTGAACATGCTACCTGCTGATGGTTTAACCGTTCTGAAATTTCCGTTTTTGAAGTAAATCTTAAAAAATCTGTTTTCCGCTGTTAATATTCGATGTCCATTAGGTGTTTTGAAATAATCAAAAAGTTCTTCATCCGTCACTTTTGGATATTTAAGTTTCCCTGCATCAGCAATAAGCTTTTCAGGCACGATTTCATGCACATCAGTTGGATGTAGTAGTTCATCTGTAAATGTGCAGTGTACAGTGATATAATCAATGTTCCTTTTCATTATGGAATGCATGGCATAGCGTAGGTTTCTGATTTTTTCATCATCCTCAGATTTTTTGATTTCATCATACGCATTAATAAAATTTTTCTGGTCTTGATCAACGCCAGCTTGATTGATTTCCTGAATTTTCTTTTCTATCGATTCTAGTTCTGCGTCTTGTGCTGCCATCTTTTCTGACAATTCCTTAGACTGCTTTACAAGATCGTCTAAAACTTGGGCTGGCAAATCCTTGATCCCAAATCGTGATATTAGCGTATTATAAATCTCTTGATCTTTTTGCTTTGAGTCAAGCAGTGATGCTTTCTGTTTTTCTAGTTCTTCTGATATTGATTTATTGTTGTTTATGATTTCAGAAAATTTTACTTCCTTACAGAACGCAATAAAGGCATTTTCAAAATCCAGATACTGCCATGAAGGGGCTGAACATCCATTTTTCTGTAAAGAATTAGTGCAGCGCAAATATTTGCCACCTTTTGGCGAAACGCCTTTATTCTTAAACGCCATCGATCCGCCGCATTCGCTACAGTATGCTAGGTTTGTAAACAAATTTGAAAAGCTTTCACCTTTGCGTCCAGTGTTGTTTAAACGTCCAGTTCGCCGCGATTTCGCAAGCAGAAAAGTTTCCTTTGTCACTACTGCTGGATAATAATTCTCTACTGGGTCACCAACAGGAATTCGCTTTCCATCGATTTTCTCACATGGTTGGAAAAGTCCATAAACAGCCTCATTTCTCAGTATCTTCAAAATATAACTGTTGTTCCAGTGTGGTGCAGCCGCGATTGGTGGGTACTTTTGGGGGTTACTGTTAAGGTCACGTGTAATCGTGTACGCCCCTTGTCCAGCTATGCAGCGATCAAAAATTTCACGAACAATGTCAGCCTTGTCTTCATCTATCAAAATTTCTTTGCCATCATCACTCAAATAAAGCCATTTTGGCACAACTGAAGTCATGGGCTTTTCAAGTATTGTTTTGCGCCGTTGAATCCAAGAAGCTTTGCCCCTTACGCTCTTTGTCGCACTTTCTTCATGTCCACGTCCCATGACCATGACTGACGTGAAAAGCTGACCGATATTAGAATTTATACTATCCTTCGTATAAACAATTCCATCTGTCAGTGTAATAATCTTGATCCCCTTGGTGAGCAAATTTGTGAACTGGTTTATTGCCGTAATCGGCGCTTGGCGTGACAAACGGTCCAAATTTTCGACCAGAAGCACAGTTCCTACTGGAATCTGTCCTTCATCAACCGCCTTGATGAAATGGCCCAAGTCGCCTTCCTTGCTGTTCGCGCCCGTGTATCCGCTAAGTCCGATGTCCTTTAGTTCATTGATAAGATTCAGACCGTGTTGTTCAGCGTATGCCTTGCTTGCGTCCAACTGGCGACGTATCCCATCGCCCGCTGTTTGTTTGTCTGTTGATATCCGCAGATAGCTATATGCATTTGTCATGTTCCGTCCTTTCGCATTGTTGTTATGACCTATTTATAGGGTTTCACAATGCGTATCACCTGCTTCTGGTCGGCGCGCCGGGGTCAGGCAAATCCATGCTGGCGGCGCGGATCGGGGGCATCCTGCCGCCTTTGTCGCCCGCCGAGGCGCTTGAAACCTCGATGATCCATTCGCTCGCAGGGTTGCTGGACGATGGCGGGATCAACCGCGAACGCCCGTTTCGCGAACCGCATCACACCGCTTCCATGCCAGCCATCGTCGGTGGCGGGCGCAGCGCCAAACCGGGCGAGATTTCTCTTGCGCATAACGGTGTGCTATTCATGGACGAATTCCCGGAATTTCCCGGTATTATGGAGCAAACTCACCACAAATAGTGGTAGTAACATCACATATGATGATGTATTTTGTGTCTTATGAAAGATATCACATATGAGCGCCCGAACACCGTATCGGGACTGGTCGCCAAGCACGAAGAGTTATCCGCCCTTCGCGACCGCTACAAAGCTGAGATTAAAAAGCTGACGGTGGATATAGATCACCTATCACCGGATTTTGCGGGTGGCGCGCACCATCGCCGATCTGGAAGGTTCGGATAACGTCCGCCGCCCGCATGTGGCCGAGGCTGTCAGCTATCGCCTCTCCCTGGCAAAAGAAGTATGAGAGTGTTCCCCGCGCCTGAATACGGGCAACCTCTGCACGGGTTCGGTCTCAGGCGGAGGCCGCAGGTCTGGCGCGCCGGGCCTCGATCGCTTGCCAGATTTTTGCGGCGATATTGCCGCCATCGAATCTTTCCAGCTCCTGAATACCGGTGGGCGAGGTCACGTTGATTTCAGTCAACCAATCGCCGATCACATCGATGCCGACGAAGATCTGTCCCTTTTCGCGCAACAGTGGCCCGATCCGGGCGCAGATTTCGCGGTCACGGTCGGTCAGCGCCACTTTTTCCGGGCGTCCGCCGACATGCATGTTGGACCGGGTTTCGCCTTTGGCAGGCACCCGGTTGATTGCGCCCACAGGTTCACCATCGACCAGAATCACCCGTTTGTCGCCTTTGGCGACGGCGGGCAGGAATTGCTGCATGATCAACGGCTCACGGTTAATACCTGAAAACAATTCATGCAGCGACGCAAGATTACCGTCACCCGGGGACAGTTTGAAAACGCCGGCACCGCCGTTACCGTAAAGCGGCTTCACGATCACTTCGCCATGCGCATCTCGGAAGTCGCGCAGCGTTTGCAGATCGCGGGCGATCATCGTCGGCGGGGTCAAGTCGGGGAAATTCAGCACCAGCAGCTTTTCGGGATAGTTGCGCACCCAGAACGGGTCATTCACCACCAGTGTTTCAGGGTTAATCATATCCAAAATATGCGTGGTGGTGATGTAGCCCATATCGAAAGGTGGGTCTTGCCGCAGCCAGACGACATCCATATCCCGAAGGTCAAGTTCGGCTGCATCACCAAGTATGAAATGATCGCCCCTGACCCGCTGCACCTGCAGCGGCCAGCCACGCGCAGTGACCCGGCCCTGATCATAGGCCAGCTTGTCAGGTGTGTAGTAAAACAATTCATGACCACGTGCCTGCGCCTCTTCCGCGATGCGGAAGGTGCTGTCGGCATCTATATTGATAAGACCGATCGGGTCCATCTGGAAGGCAACTTTCAACGCCATGGTGCAACCCCTTTTATCGCGGATGATTGCTACATGCCGCAGCAGGGCCGCCAGCGCAATGGGACGATCACGCTTCCATAAAGGCGTTTTCGATGACGCTGACGGCACCACGCCCATCTACGAGTGCCAGGTCAAAGCGCATGTCGGTCAATTGCCCCCGGGGTTCACCGGCAAGGTATTCCGACGCGCTGGCGCAAAGCCTGTCCATCTGCCGCCGTCCCAGCCGAAAAGCGGCCTGCGCGAAACTGGCGCTTTTCTTGACTTCGACGAAAACGAGTGTGTCGCCGTCGCGCATGATCAGATCGATTTCACCCGATTTTCCGCGCCAGCGTCGGGCCGCAACCTGATGAGCGCGTGCCGCATAATCGCGTGCCACGATATCTTCGGCAGCAAGTCCGGCGTGATAATTGGTCAAGCCATTCATTCCAGATCCCCCAGTCCAAGGGCAATCTGGTAAACTTGCCGCCGGGGCAGGCCCAACGCACCGGCCACCACAGTGGCTGCATCCTTCACACGCATGGTTTTCATCGCTTCTTTCAACGCCTCCGTTACATCCAGATCGGCAACATCGGTGGCACCCGCACGCCCGACCAGCACGACCAGTTCACCTTTCACATTGCGGCCTGCGTAAGCTTGCGCCACGTCAGTCAGCGTGCCGCGGGTGATTTCCTCAAACCGTTTGGTCAACTCACGGCAGACCACTACCTGTCTGTCGCTCCCCAATGTATCGCGCAAACTATTTAACATTTCCTCTACGCGTTTGGGACTCTCATAAAAAACCAAGGTAAACGGCGTATCGCGCAGGGCGGCGATTTCTGTCTCGCGTTGTTGCCGGGCTGCAGACAGGAAGCCCACAAAGGCAAAACGGTCTGTGGGCAGACCCGATACGGTCAGCGCCGCCAGAACGGCAGACGCCCCGGGCGCGGTGGTCACCGTCACATTCGCAGAAATTGCAGCGCGCCCCAGTTCATATCCCGGATCGGCAACGAGCGGCGTTCCCGCCTCGGAGACATAGGCGACGGATCTGCCCGCGACCATATCTGCGACAAGCCGGTTCACTGCGCCTTCACCACTGTGATCGTGAAAGGCCACGACCTTGCGGCCGTTCAGCGGAACGCCGTGGATTTCCATTAATTTGCGTGCGGTGCGCGTATCTTCGGCCGCGATCAGATCCGCCGAGGCGAGGATATCGAGCGCGCGCAAGGTGATGTCGCGCGCCGAACCGATGGGCGTCGCGACAAAATAAAGACCGGCAGAGAGTGGCTTGGTGATATGATTCATGGCTGGACCCGCGCCCCCCCTTCTTTATGATACGCTTCAAACCGTGCAGGGCCCGCCCGGTCAAAGTGCCGTCATCCTGCGCCAAACTGGAAGGAATACCATCATGGTCGCCCGTTTCTCTCAGGCCTGCAAGCCGGTTGCGCGCCTTTTCGCTTTTTTCTCGCTCGCATGGCTTGCCGCCTGTGACACCAATCTGCAGGATGTGACAGAAGTTGCGCCTAGCCGTGATACATCCCGTGGGGTGCAGGTCGCCTTGCTCGTGCCCGGCGGATCGGGTGAAAGCAGCGATGCTTTTCTTGCGCAGAACCTGGAAAACGCCGCACGCATGGCGATTGCCGACCTGAACGGGGCCGACATCAATTTGCGCGTATACAACACGGGCGGCGATCCTGCGCAGGCGGCGACAGTGGCCCGGATGGCGGTCGACGATGGCGCGCAGATCATCCTGGGCCCCTTGTTCGCCGAAGCTGCAAATGCGGCTGGTGTGGCGGTTTCGGGTGATAACATTAATGTTCTGGCCTTTTCCAACAACACGAGCATCGCCGGGGGCAATGTTTTCATTCTCGGCCAGACTTTTGACAATACTGCGCAGCGACTGGTGCAATATGCCAGCCGGCAGGGCGTCAACCGTTTCATGATCGCCCATGGTCAGGACATCGGCGGAGAAGCCGGTCGTGATGCCATCGCCCGCGCCGTGCGCAGCAACGGATCGACGCTTGTCGCGACTGAATCCTATCCGCTGTCGCAAGCCGGGATTTTCTCGTCCACACAGCGATTGGTCCGCACGGCAGAATCGACAGGCGCACAGGCGATCTTTGCCACCGCTGGGGCCAATGCCGATCTGCCAAGCATCGCGACCGGCCTGCCCGATGCGGGCCTCGATATCGAACAAACACGGCTGATCGGCCTGACCCGCTGGGATACGGTGCCGCAATTGCTGGAACTGCCCGGCGTGCAGGGCGGCCTCTTTGCCCTGCCCGACCAAGGCCCGGCGACCCTTTTCCAGAACCGCTATGAGGCCCGCTATGGCGCGAAACCGCATCCTCTGGCCGGGTTGGCCTATGACGGGATCGCCGCCATCGGCGCGCTGATGTCTTCGGGTGACGGGGCATTGACCCGGCGTGCCCTGACCACGTCACAAGGGTTCCGTGGCACATCAGGGGTGTTCCGCCTGCTGCCGGATGGACGCAACGAACGTGGGCTGGCCGTCGCCACAATTCAACAAAATCAGGTAGTCATCCTTGAACAAGCCCCTAGAAATTTTGGCGCCGCCGGGTTCTGAACCCGTCCGCACCCGCCATGTCGAAGCGCCGGACGGACTGATCTGTCCGGCGTCCGTCATTTTCGACAGGGCGGCGGTCATGGCCCGCATTGCAGATGAAACTGCCGATACCGCATCCGAAAAGGACGTGCGTCTGATCACCGTGCGCATCCTGACAGAGGCGCGTCAGGCGGGCCTTGCCGAGATCAGCACGTCTTTTGCAATGCAACCTTTTGCGTCCCGTCCGACGACGCGGGCCTATTCCTGGCTGACCGATCAGATCGTCACCATCATTCTGGAGATCGCAGCCCAGCGCCTGCATCCCGCGCCCAACCCAACCGAGGCGGAAAAGCTGTCCCTGATCGCTGTGGGGGGCTATGGGCGCGGCGAAATGGCCCCACATTCCGATGTCGATCTGCTGTTTCTGACGCCTTACAAGATCACCCCATGGGCCGAAAGCGTGATCGAATCCATGCTTTACATGCTTTGGGATCTCAAGCTGAAGATCGGCCATGCCAGCCGCAACGTCAAAGATTGCGTCCGTCTGGCGCGCGAGGATTATACGATCCGCACATCCCTGGTCGAATGCCGCTATCTGGCGGGGGACAAGGTGCTGGCCGATACGCTGAACGAACGGCTCTGGTCGGAACTCTTCAAATCCACGGCAGGTGACTTCATCGAGGCCAAGCTGGCTGAACGTGCGGAACGGCACCGCAAACAGGGCGGCCAGCGTTACATGGTCGAACCCAATGTCAAGGAAGGCAAAGGCGGATTGCGTGACCTGCAATCCTTGTTCTGGATGAGCAAATACGTCAACGGCGTGAAAGATGCCGCCGAATTGGTGGGTCTTGGCGTGTTCACGCGGGACGAATTCGAGGCCTTCGTGAAGGCCGAGGATTTTCTTTGGGCCGTGCGATGCCATCTGCACATGATCGCAGGCCGTGCGGTAGACCAGTTGACCTTTGACATGCAGGTCGAGGTGGCGGCCGCAATGGGCTATACCGATCACGGCGGCAGGCGCGCGGTCGAACATTTCATGCAGGCCTACTTCCGCGAGGCGACCCGCGTGGGTGAACTGACACGTGTCTTTCTGACAGCACTAGAGGCGACCCACACCAAACCCGAACCAATGCTGATGCGCCTTATGGCGCGTCGCAAACGGGCCAAGCCGCCCTATACGATCAAGCAGAACCGCCTGACCGTGGCGGATGAGCCGGCGTTCTTTGCCGACAAGCTGAATATGATCCGAATCTTTGAAGAGGCGCTGCGCACCGGCACATTGCTGCACCCGGATGCGATGCGCCTGATCGCGTCACATCTGCATGTGGTGGATGATGAATTGCGCAACAGCCGCGAGTCCAGCCGGATTTTTCTGGACATGATGCTCAAACACGGCAACCCCGAACGCGGCTTGCGCCGGATGAACGAGCTGGGGATGCTGGGCGCCTTCATGCCCGAATTCGCGCCCATCGTGGCGATGATGCAGTTCAACATGTATCACCATTACACGGTCGACGAACACACGATCCAATGCATCAGCAACCTTGCGCAGATCGAACGGGGTGAGCTGATCGAGGAATTGCCGGTCGCCAGCGGCATCCTGAAACGCGGTATCAACCGCAGGGTGCTCTATGTCGCGCTGCTGCTACATGACATCGGCAAGGGCCGGCCAGAAGATCATTCCATCATCGGTGCACAGATCGCGCGCAAGGTCTGTCCGCGCCTGGGGCTGAGCAAAAAGGAATGCGAAACCGTCGAATGGCTGATCCGCTATCACTTGCTGATGTCCGATGTGGCGCAGAAACGCGATATTTCTGAACCGCGCACGGTGCGTGGCTTTGCCAATGCGGTCAAATCAGTGGAACGGCTGGACCTTCTGACGGTGCTGACCGTCTGCGATATCCGCGGCGTGGGTCCCGGAACCTGGAACAACTGGAAAGCGGTGCTGATCCGCAACCTTTACAAGGCGACTAAGGCGGCGCTGGAAACGGGTCTCGAAGACCTCAACCGCGAAAGCCGCGAGGCAGAGGCGAAACGCGCCTTGCGCAAGACATTGGAAAACTGGGACGCCAAGGCGATCAAGACAGAGATGGGCCGCCACTATGGCCCCTACTGGCAGGGCCTGCCCAATGCCGCGCATGTCATCTTTGCCAAACTGCTGCGTGATATCGACGACACCGAAATCTGCATCGATCTGATGCTAGATGCCGACCGTGACGCCACCCGCGCCTGTTTCGCACTGGTCGATCATCCGGGTTTATTCAGCCGGATGACCGGCGCTTTGGCGCTGGTCGGGGCCAATATCGTCGATGCGCGCAGCTATACCTCCAAGGATGGTTATGCGACGGCCGTGTTCTGGGTGCAGGATGATGATGGCAATCCTTATGAGGAAAGCCGCCTGCAACGCCTGCGCCAGATGATCAGCCGCACCCTGCGCGGTGAAGTCGTGGCGCGCGAGGCGTTGAAAGACAAGGACAAGATCAAGAAACGCGAACGTGCATTCAGGGTCGATACCAAGATCACATTCGATAATGAAGGGTCGGAAATCTACACAATCATCGAGGTGGATACCCGCGACCGTCCCGGTCTGCTTTATGATCTGACGCGGACACTGGCCAATGCGCATGTCTATATTGCCTCTGCCGTGATTGCGACCTATGGCGAACAGGTGGTGGATACGTTCTATGTCAAGGATATGGTCGGGTTGAAATATCATTCGGAAGCCAAGCGCCAAAGCCTGGAACGCAAATTGCGCGAAGCCATCGTGCAGGGTGCAAAGCAGGCGATATCTTGATCAAAACAGGACGCGCTGCATGAAACAGGTGCGCCTGATGTCCGGCTTTTTCACAGTCGGTCTGTGGACCTTGCTCAGCCGCCTGGCGGGTTTCGTACGTGATATCTTTATCGCGGCCTATCTGGGCTCCGGCCCGGTAGCCGAGGCTTTTCTCGCGGCTTTTTCCCTGCCCAACCTGTTCCGCCGCTTTTTTGCCGAAGGCGCGTTCAACATGGCCTTCGTGCCGATGTTCTCCAAAAAGCTGGAGGCGAATGACCGCCCGCAGGAATTCGCGCAGGATGCGTTTCTGGCGATGTCGGTGATCCTGTCGATCTTCACTGTGATCGGGATCATCGCAATGCCCGCGTTGGTGGCGGCGATGGCCAGCGGATTCATCGGTGACGAACGGTTCGAGCTGGCGGTTTATTACGGGCGGATCGCCTTTCCCTATATCCTGTTCATCTCGCTGACTGCCTTGCTGTCGGGCGTGCTGAATGCCACCGGTCGCTTTACCGCTGCGGCCGCCGCGCCGGTGATCCTGAACGCGGGTTTCGTGGCCGCGATCCTGATCGCGGCGGCCACCGGGACAATGCCTGCAATGGAACAGCCCGAACGGATCGGCCTATGGCTGGCCTGCACCGTGCCGCTGGCTGGGATCGGGCAATTGGCGGTGGTCTGGTGGGCGGCAAGCCGCGCCGGTTTTACCTTGCGGATCGGGCGCCCGCGGATGACGCCCGCACTGAAACGGCTGGCGATCATCGCTGCCCCTGCCGCGCTGGCCGGTGGCGTGGTGCAGATCAACCTGCTGGTGGGCCGGCAGGTTGCCAGCTATTTCGACGGTGCTTTTTCATGGCTGTCCTATGCCGACCGGCTGTATCAACTTCCCCTCGGCGTTGTCGGCATCGCCATCGGCGTCGTGCTGCTGCCTGACCTGTCGCGGCGGTTGCGCGCGAATGATCTCGCGGGGGGCAAGGATGCGTTCAACCGCGCCTGTGAAGTCTCGCTCGCCCTGACGATCCCCGCTGCGGTGGCGCTGATGGTGATTGCGCTCCCCTTAGTCGGGGTGCTGTTCCAACGCGGTGCCTTTGGCCCGGATGATACCGCCGCCACCGCCTTTGCCGTGGCGGTTTATGGGCTGGGCCTGCCCGCCTTTGTCATGCAAAAGACCTTGCAGCCACTGTTTTTTGCGCGCGAAGACACCAAACGCCCGTTCTATTACGCGCTTGCAGCGCTGGTCCTGAATGCCGTGCTTGCCGTGGGCCTGTCGCCGTTCCTCGGCTTTATCGCCGCCGCCTATGGCACCAGTGCGACCGCTTGGGCGATGGTCTGGCTATTGTGGCGTGGCAGCCGGAACATGGGTGAGGCTGCCGATTTCGACGCGCGGTTCAAATCGCGCTTGCCCCGGATCATCGCTGCATCCGTGGCGATGGGGCTGATCCTTGCCGCGCTTGCCCATGTGATGGCCCCGCTTTTCGCGATCCCGACCTGGCGCTATCTGGCGCTGCTTGCATTGATTGTACTGGGGGCGGTCAGCTACTTCGGAATCGGCCAGTTGATCGGTGCCTTCCGGCTGGCTGAATTTCGCCGCGCGATGAAACGCTGATCTTCATCACCTGCGCGGGGATATCCACACGAGGGCGCCCTGTTCGCTTTGCCTGAAATACTTGTCCGTTGATTTTTGTGTATCGTCTGTCGCGCCGCAGGCCGTGTTTCATGGCGCAGCAGCGATCATTCTTGTTGTCCCGACCCTGGACAACTGCAGCGGTATAGACATTGGCCATCATGATCATGATACGAAGAATGGCTACAGACGGGTAGCATTCACATACTCATCGCTGAGATGGTGTTCTTCGTGGGGTGGCGGAGCATTTTTTGCCTCGCAACCTATCAAACAGCATGCAAAATTGACCTATCAATGCAACCTTGGACCAAGAGACGTTGATGGGCCAATGAACAAAGAGCTACAATATGATCGCAGAGACCGGGGCTTTTTTCGTTTGGTTACTGGGATTGGACGAAGACACGCTCAGCGTCCGGCACATGGTTGCTCGCGCCGTCGTGGTTTTTGCCTTTGCGCTCATGATCGTACGGTTCGGGAATAAGCGCTTCATCGGAGCCAACACCGCATTTGATGTTATTCTTGGTGTTATGCTGGGCTCTGTCATCAGTCGGGCCATTACCGGGCAATCGCCGTTTGTACCGACATTATGCGCCGCGCTGGTTCTGGTCGCACTTCACGGTATTTTCGCAAACGTCGCTGTCCGGTTCGACCCTTTCGGAACTTTGGTCAAGGGTAGCGCGCGCAGGCTCATTCAGGATGGCAAGGTTGACTGGGACGCGATGCGCCGAAGCAACCTCAGTCGGGACGATCTGCTCGAAGCCTTGCGGCTCCGGGCCGGCTTGCAAGACTTGGAAAAGATCAAGGAGGCCAGACTGGAGAGGAACGGCGAAATCAGTTTCATCCGCCATGATGAGTAAGTTCTAAAGATCATCCAATCTGTCACGACACCTGTGCCGGGATGCTCTTCGGGCGGTGATCATTGTCAGACTATCGCAAGAAATGGTGCAGCCTTGGGATCACCTGCCTGTCTCGTGATTGAATACATGCGCGAGTGCTCAGCAGGACAAGACAAGCAACTTTGCATATGTACTCACCCTTGGGGCAGAGGAAGTTATCCGCGCCCATGTTTCCCGGCTCGCTCACATTTCAGGACCGCTCGCGCAACCGGTGCAACAGCAAGGCCCAGCCGCCCGGTGCCAGAGGGATCGCCAGCGCGAGACCCGCCGCAAAACCCGACAATTCCGCGATCCACGACTGACCGCCGCCAAAGATCAGCCCGAACAGCAATTGCAGCGCCAGCAGGAACCCGATCAGTTGAAACGCCCGCAGTTGGTTCTCGCCCGCCTGCCCCAGCCGCAGCCAGAGCACATAAGTATAGGCGCCAATCAAGCCGTAAACCGGGGTGAAGCCGCCCAGCAACGGTGCGTTCCCCTCAACCAGCAGCCCATAGATGACGGCCCCGACAATTGCGGTCATGAAATAGATTGCCAGCACCTTCAGCCCGCCAAAATATTCGGATGTGAACTTGCCCAGCGCCAGGGTCAGCGCGGCACAAAACGCCGCCTGCACGATTTCGACATTGATGAATGGATAGGTCACGAACCGCCACAGGATATCAGGCGAAAAATCATGCTGCACCAACACCCTTTCCAGCACCGCGGGAGAATAGCCGAACATGCCGATCCCCTCCATCCGCCAGCCGACGCCGCGCGGACCACCAACCAATCCGGCATTGGCGAGCTGAAACACAGCCTCTGCCCCGATGATCAGCAGGGCAAGTGCGATGACGACAGGCGAAAGATCGTTGATCGGTTTCTCGGACATCGGCAAAG
The DNA here is from genome assembly GCF_046292185.1 of Yoonia sp. Lineage (GTDB taxonomy): Bacteria > Pseudomonadota > Alphaproteobacteria > Rhodobacterales > Rhodobacteraceae > Yoonia. Next base: position 115,710 of record NZ_JBKBQY010000001.1, on the reverse strand, counting down.
CCCTTTGCGGCTGTTGAAGTTGACGGGTCTGTCTGGCATGGGTATGCGAGCCTCAGCCTGAAATCCAGCCCGGACAGTGACCATGACCCAGACAAGTTTTACTCCACGTGTGTTTTCCGGCATCAAACCATCAGGCGGGTTGCAATTGGGCAATTATCTGGGCGCAATCAAGCGGTTTGTCGGCATTCAAGGATCCATGGAAACGATCTATTGCGTGGTCGATCTGCACGCGATCACGGTCTGGCAGGACCCCAAGGATCTCGCCAACGGAACACGCGAAGTTGCAGCGGGCTATCTGGCCGCTGGCCTCGATCCGGCGAAATCCATTCTGTTCAACCAAAGCCGGGTGTCAGCCCATGCCGAATTGGCTTGGATCTTCAATTGCGTCGCCCGCGTCGGCTGGATGAACCGGATGACCCAGTTCAAGGACAAGGCGGGATCGAATGCGGAAAAGGCATCGCTGGGCCTTTATGCCTATCCGTCGTTGATGGCGGCTGACATTCTGATCTATCACGCCACCCATGTCCCAGTGGGCGAGGATCAGAAACAGCATGTCGAACTGACGCGCGATATCGCGGCGAAGTTCAACCATGATTACGGCGTTGATTTCTTTCCGATGACCGAACCGGTGATCGATGGACCCGCGACGCGCGTGATGAACCTACGCGACGGCACCAGGAAAATGTCCAAATCCGGCGAAAGCGATATGGAACGGATCAACATGCTGGATGATGCCGACACGATCGCCAGGAAGTTCAGGAAGGCCAAGACCGACCCCGAACCGCTCCCCGAAACTGTCGAAGGGCTGACAACCCGGCCAGAGGCACGCAATCTGGTCGAGATTTACGCAGCGTTGGACGACACCACGCCAGAGGCGGTGATCGCGCAATATCCCGGCGCAGGCTGGGGCACGTTCAAACCGGCGCTGGCCGATCTGGCGGTGGCCAAGCTCGCGCCGATTTCGACAGATATGGCGCGTTTCATGGCGGACCCGGCAGAAATTGACCGTATTCTGGCCCAAGGCGCCGACAAGGCCCGCGCGATTGCAGCACCGATCCTGCAAAAGACCCATGATATCGTGGGTCTGTTGCGCGGTTGATCTGCATGGCCGCACAGGCCTTGCATAACGATGCCGGATAGCGGCGGGCGCGATTGATGTTACCCTATCAGCAAAGCTGAAAGGAAAACGATCATGTCTGCCCCCGCTGCCACCCGCGTCGGTCACGTACATCTGCGTGTATCAAATCTCGACCGATCCATCGCGTTCTATGCCGATGTGCTGGGGTTTCATGTCACCCAGCGCTATGACTCGGGTGCGGCCTTTCTTGCCGCGGGTGATTATCACCACCATATCGGGCTGAACACCTGGGAAAGCCTTGGCGCAACGCCGCCGCCGGCGGGACATACCGGGCTTTATCATACCGCCTTTCTATATCCTGACAGGACCGCACTTGGTGCCGTGATCGCGCGTGTGCTGTCGGCGGGACTCCCGCTTGACGGTGCCGCTGACCACGGGGTGAGCGAGGCGGTCTATCTGCGTGATCCGGACGATAACGGCGTCGAACTTTACGTCGATAAACCGATGTCCGACTGGCCCCGCCATTCGGACGGTCGGCTGCGGATGGTCAACGCGCGGCTGGATGTGCAGTCCCTGCTCGATCTGGCGGCGAAGACGTCACAAAACTGAATCCCGCCGATGCGACGCTGGGCCTGCGCTGCATGGATTCGCTCTGCTCCGCGCCCCCGGGTCGGTGCCATCCGCCCCCCTTTGGTACCCCGGTTCTGCAGGCACCCGGCGTTTCCCCGGCGTCGGGTGCCACCGCCCCACGATCCCCGTTGCCAGCATCATATCCATGGTTCACAATATCCCCCGAACAGGAGAGTGATAATGCGCAAGTTTCTGGTCATCCTAGATGACAGCCGCGAATGTCTGAACGCCATGCGCTTTGCCGCGATGCGTGCCGCCCATACCGGCGGCGGCGTGGCGATCCTGTCGGTGATTCCGCCCGATGAATTCAACCATTGGATCGGGGTGGGTGAAATCATGCGCGCCGAAGCGCGGGAACGGATCGAGGTCCATTTCGAAGTGTTCGCCAAATGGATGCGCGACAAGCAGAACGTGAACCCCGAACTGATCATCCGCGAAGGTGAACCTTTGACAGAGATCATGGCGCAGATCAGCGAAGACAGCAGCATCGGTGTGCTGGTGCTGGGTGCCGGCACCGATAACAAAGGCCCCGGCCCGCTGGTCACACAGCTCAGCCGTCAGGCAGGCAGCCTGCCGGTGCCGATCACCATCGTGCCGGGCGATCTGTCCAAGGAACGGCTGGAACTGATCACGTGATTTAGAACGATTCTAAAACCTTGACAGATGACGCGCTGATAGGCATATATCAATCCTGACAAAGAAGGTCCGCGCCATGTTCATCCAAACCGAATCGACCCCGAATCCAGCAACGCTGAAATTCCTGCCCGGCCAGAACGTGCTGGAGGTTGGCACAGCCGATTTCCCCAACGTCGAAGCAGCAGAGAATTCGCCCCTGGCCAAGCGCATCTTTGCGACCGGTGGGGTGGCTGGCGTGTTCTTTGGCATCGACTTTGTGACGGTGACCAAGACGGATGACGTCGAATGGGACCATATCAAACCCGGCATTCTGGGTGCGATCATGGAACATTACCAATCCGGCCAATCGGTCATGGCAGAGGATCACAAACCGGTCAGCGGCCACGCCGAACACAGCGGTGAAGATGCCGACATCGTTACGCAGATCAAGGAATTGCTTGATACCCGTGTGCGCCCAGCCGTGGCGCAGGATGGTGGCGACATTACTTTCCACGGCTTTGACCGCGGCATTGTCTATCTGCATATGCAGGGCGCTTGCGCCGGTTGCCCGTCGTCCACGCTGACGCTGAAAATGGGTATCGAAAACCTGCTGCGCCATTACATCCCCGAAGTGGTCGAGGTGCGGCCTGTTGCCGCCTGAGACCAGATTGATCGCATTCGACACATCGGCGGCGCATTGCGCCGCCGCTTTGCTGTTGGGTGACCGGGTCGTGACCCGCGTCGATGACATGGCCAAGGGACAGGGCGAGCATCTGCTGCCCATGCTGCAAGAGATGTTGACGGCAGAAGGACTGGCATGGCGCGATCTGGACGGGATCGGCGTCGGCACCGGACCGGGCAATTTTACCGGAATCCGCATTTCCGTCAGCGCCGCGCGCGGACTGGCGCTGGGGCTGGGCAAGCCAGCGGTGGGTGTGTCGCTGCTGGAAGCGCAGGCATGCGGGCTGGATGGCGTCGTCGTCTCCTGTCTCGATGCGCGGCGGGATATGATCTATATACAGGTGTTCGGAGCGGGTGACAGGGTGCCGCAGCTTTGCGCGCTGGATGACCTGCCGCCCATTTCAGTCAATGCGCGGATCATCGGGCCTGTGGCTGAACAGATCAGCGCGCTCACAGGACTTGCCGTCGTGACGCCATCGGAACCACCGATCAATGCTATCGCCCGGATTGCAGTGCAGCGGATCGGCGGAGAAAATTCCCGCCCGACACCGCTTTATATCCGCCCCCCCGATGCAGCCCCAGCGCGCGACGCGGCGCCGATGATCCGGCCATGACTCCAGAGGTGATGGCAGACATCCATAAGAACGCGTTTTCAACGACACGGTCATGGTCGGCGGCGGAGTTTCGCGGTCTGATCAACCAGCCCGGCACGATCATTGCAGGCGATTCCCGCGCATTTGCCCTGCTGCGTGTGACCATGGACGAGGCCGAATTGCTGACCATCGCCACCACCCCCGCCCACCGCCGAAAAGGTCTGGCGTATGATGTGCTGGCACAGGCGGAAGATATGGCGCAAGCAAAAGGGGCGACAGCGATTTTCCTGGAAGTTGCGGAGGACAACGTTCCTGCGCGCGCGCTTTACGCGCAGGCAGGTTATGCGCAGGTTGGCCGCCGTCCGGGATATTACTTGCCCAAAGATGCAGCAGCTGTCGCCGCACTTGTCCTCAGCAAGGCATTGGCATCCAGCTAACGCGGCGTTAGGTTGAAATGTCATGATCAATCCATCGCCACTTGCTTTTATTTGCGCAAAAACCTGTTGATCTTCCGCGCGTGGCGGGGCCTTATCTTGCGATGGTCCGGCAACGACCGGCTTGGTTTACAACAACGGCACGGCACGGGTGATCATCCGGCTTTGCACAACGATCTGGGAGACTGATATGACCCTCATGCATAAACTTCTCGGTGCATCCGCAGCACTGGCCCTGACGGCAGGTGCGGCGGCCGCTGATCCGGCAATACTGTTCGATCTGGGCGGCAAGTTCGACAAATCCTTCAACGAAAGCGCCTATAACGGTGCCGAACGTTGGGCGACAGAAGCCGGCGGCAGCTATGCGGAGGTGGAAATCCAATCCGATGCGCAGCGCGAACAGGCGATCCGTCGCTTTGCAGAATCCGGTGCGAACCCGATCGTGATGGCTGGCTTTTCATGGGCCACACCACTGGAACGCGTCGCCGCAGATTATCCCGAGACAAGTTTCACCATCATCGACATGGTCGTTGATGCCCCCAACGTGCGGTCGGTTGTGTTCAACGAACATGAAGGGTCGTATCTGGTCGGCATGCTGGCTGCGATGGCATCGGAAACCGGTACCGTTTCGTTTGTCGGCGGCATGGATATCCCCCTGATCCGTAAATTCGCCTGTGGCTATGCCCAAGGCGTGTTGGCCGTGAACCCCGATGCAACAGTCGTCGCCAATATGACAGGGACCACACCCGCGGCATGGAATGATCCGGTCAAAGGGTCTGAACTGACATTGGCGCAGATCAGCCAAGGGTCCGACGTTGTCTTTGCGGCGGCTGGCGGCACCGGCGTCGGCGTATTGCAGACAGCGGCGGACAACGACATCCTGTCCATCGGCGTCGATGCGAACCAGAACTTTATGCATCCCGGTCAGGTCCTGACATCAATGCTGAAACGCGTCGACAATGCGGTTTATGATGCCTTCACCGCTGGCACCGATCTTGAAACCGGCATCAATGTCATGGGCGTCGGCGACGATGGCGTGGGCTATGCGCTGGATGAATACAATGAAGAGCTGATCACCGCTGAAATGCGTGAAACGGTCGATGCAGCGGCTGCTGAAATCGCGGCGGGCGATCTGGTCGTGCATGATTATTCATCTGACGAAACCTGCCCGGTGCTGAGCTTCTAAGCCAGCCCCACCGGCCACATATCAAGGCCGCGCTGATTTTTCCGCGCGGCCTTTTGCATAAAGGACAGGTGCCCGCATGACCGCCCCCGAACCCGCGATTGAACTCAAAGGCATTTCCAAGGCCTTTGGCCCGGTGCAGGCCAATAAGGATATTTCGATCCGCGTGATGCCCGGCACGATCCATGGTATCATCGGTGAAAACGGGGCGGGCAAGTCGACGCTGATGTCGATCCTTTACGGGTTCTACAAAGCCGACAAGGGCGAGATTTTCATCGCGGGCAAGAAGACGAACATCACCGACAGTCAGGCGGCGATTGCCGCTGGCATCGGCATGGTGTTCCAGCACTTTAAACTGGTGGAAAATTTTACCGTTCTGGAAAACGTCGTGCTCGGGGCAGAGGACAGCGGGCTGTTGCGCCCCTCGCTCGCCCGAGCGCGGCGCGAGCTCAAAGCACTGGCCACGGAATACGAACTCAACGTCGATCCCGATGCGGTGATCGAGGATGTGGGCGTCGGGATGCAACAGCGTGTCGAAATTCTCAAGGCACTGTACCGTCAGGCGGATATCCTGATCTTGGACGAACCCACCGGCGTGCTGACCCCCGCCGAGGCGGATCACCTGTTCCGCATTCTGGAAAACCTGCGCCGCGAAGGCAAGACCATCATCCTGATCACCCATAAACTGCGCGAGATCATGGAAATTACCGATACCGTCAGCGTGATGCGCCGGGGCGAAATGACCGCGACCGTCAAGACATCCGAGACCAGCCCACAGGAACTGGCCGAACTGATGGTCGGGCGCAAAGTGCTGCTGCGCGTGGACAAGACTCCGCCGGTGATCGGGCGCAAGATTCTGGAGATCCGCAACCTGAACGTCACCGACGATAAAGGCGTGCACCGGGTCAAGGATGTCAGCTTTGACATCCACGCAGGCGAGATTCTGGGGCTGGCTGGCGTCGCGGGCAACGGCCAGTCCGAATTATTGGAGGTCTTGGGTGGCTATGAAAAAGCCACCGGCACGGTGCTGATGAATGGGGTTGAGATTGACCTAACCGGCGCACGGTCCGACGGGCAAAGCAGGCGCGCCAATGGCATCGCCCATGTCCCCGAAGACCGCCAGCGCGAAGGGCTGATCATGGATTTCCACGCATGGGAAAACACCGCCTTTGGCTATCATCATGACCAGCGCTATCAGCGGTCACGGTTGTTCATGGATCACCAGGCGATCCTGAAAGATACCGAAGAAAAAATGGCCCGTTTCGACGTCCGCCCGCCTGACCCGCGCCTTCCAGCGAAAAGCTTTTCCGGCGGCAACCAACAGAAAATCGTTCTGGCGCGCGAGATTGAGCGCAATCCAGATCTGTTGCTGATCGGCCAACCCACACGCGGAGTCGACATCGGCGCGATCGAATTCATCCATCAGCAGATTGTTGCACTCAGGGATCAGGGCAAGGCTATTTTGCTGGTTTCGGTCGAATTGGAAGAAATTCTGTCCCTGTCCGACCGGATCGCTGTTATGTTCGATGGAAAAATAATGGGCGAGCGGATGCCACAAGATACCGATGAAAAAGAGCTTGGGCTGCTCATGGCGGGCATGACCGAGGCACCTGCGGGCGACGTGTTCCAAGCCGTCGCTGAAAACCTCGCCTATGCGGGTGACGGCGCGGGCAAGGGGGCCTGAGCATGGATGTGATGCCAAAATGGGCCGATGTGATCCTGATCCCGCTGATTTCGGTCCTCCTGGCGGCGATCTTGTCGGCGCTGGTGATCCTTGCCATCGGGGAAAATCCCTGGGCCGCGCTGAAACTGATGGTCGAAGGCGCGCTCGGGTCCACCTATGGCTGGGGTTACACGCTTTATTACGCGACCAATTTCATCTTCACCGGGCTGGCGGTTTCTGTCGCCTTTCATGCGCGCCTGTTCAACATCGGCGGCGAAGGTCAGGCAGTGCTGGGCGGTCTGGGCGTGGCCATCGCCTGTCTTTATATCCCTTGGCCGCATTGGACACTGGCGCTCTTGGGTGCCGGTGCCATGGCCGCAGCTTTCGGCGCGGCATGGGCGGCGATCCCGGCCTATCTGCAGGCAAAACGCGGCAGCCACATCGTGATCACCACGATCATGTTCAATTTCATCGCCGCCGCCTTGCTGAACTACCTGCTGATCGGCCCGTTGAAGGTATCCGGGTCCATGGAACCCGCCACCGCGACCTTTCCGGCCGCCACGCATCTGCCCTCGTTTCAGGATATGTTCAATTTTGGCGACACTACGTTTTTCCGTGGTGCGCCGGCCAATATCACCTTTTTCGTCGGCGTTGCCGCCTGTATCGCGATCTGGGCGCTGATCTGGCGCACAAGGCTGGGCTATGAATTGCGGTCCTATGGCCATTCAGAGGCTGCGGCGAAATATGCGGGCATCAGCCCGACCAAGATCATCATGGTCACCATGCTGATTTCCGGCGGTCTGGCCGGCATGATGGCGATCAACAATGTGCAGGGCGAGGCCGAACGGCTGGTCCTGAACGCAGTGGAGGGGGCGGGCTTTATCGGCATCGCCGTCGCACTGATGGGGCGCAGCCATCCTTTCGGGGTGTTGCTGGCGGCCTTGCTATTCGGGTTCCTCTATCAAGGCGGCGCAGAACTGGCGCTGTGGACCTCGATCCCACGTGAACTGATCATCGTTATTCAGGCTTTGGTGATCCTGTTCACGGGCGCACTCGACAATATGGTGCGTATGCCGCTGGAGCGGCTGTTCCTGACAATGAGGAGAGCAAAACAATGATGGCAGGACCTTTCAAAATCGGTGTCGAGGATGATACCGGCGCGGACCTCGGCTTTGTGCTGAGTTGCCTCGCACTCGGCATGATCACGATGGATGAATTGCACAAATGGATTCATCATGTGATCGCGCAGACACCGGGCGGGGATGTGCCGCCGCATCTGGTGGCACTGCTGGCGGTCAAGAACCGCGCCAATGTGTTCCGCCCGAACGAGGCGGTGATGAAGCGTATCCCGCATGATCCGTTCATCACCGATGACCGTTTCGACGCCATGCTGGGACTGCAATTTTTCATGCGCCGCGACAAACCGCAGGTGAACGATATCACCCAAGCCGAGGCCGAGACCGCATTGCGCCGCAACCCCGAAGTTGCAGATCGTTTCTTTGCGCTGTTCCCCTTCCTGACAGAGGCTGTTGCCTAAATGGATTTCGCCACCCTTTTGCAGATGCTAGACGCGACCTTGCGTCTGGCGACGCCGCTGTTGCTTGCCTGTCTGGCAGGCCTGTTTTCAGAGCGGGCCGGTATTTTCGATATCGGGCTGGAGGGAAAGATGCTGGCTGCCGCTTTTATGTCTGCCGCTGTCGCGGCAGTGACTGGCGATGTCTGGATCGGCCTGCTGGCGGGGATCGGCGCTTCCTTGGTTTTATCGGCGGTGCATGGTCTGGCCTCGATCACCTTTCGCGGGAACCAGTTGATTTCCGGTGTGGCGATTAATTTTCTTGCAGCCGGGCTGACGGTCGTTGCGGCGCAAAGCTGGTTCCGGCAGGGCGGACGCACCCCGCAATTGACCGGTGATGCGCGGTTCAACCCGATCACCCTGCCCTTTGCAGAGGCGATGCGCGAAGTGCCGGTCATCGGCCCGATCTATTACGAATTGATTTCCGGCCACACGATCCTTGTCTATGTCGCCCTGCTGACCGTGCCGCTGACATGGTGGGTCCTGTATCGCACCCGTTTCGGCCTGCGCCTGCGGGCCGTGGGCGAAAACCCGGCGGCTGTGGACACCGCCGGTGTTTCGGTGGTCGGTTTGCGCTTTGCCGCGGTTGGGATCTGTGGCGTGCTATGCGGTATTGCGGGGGCCTATCTGGCCACCGCGCTGCAAGCGAGTTTCGTCAAGGATATGAGCGCGGGACGCGGTTATATCGCGCTCGCCGCATTGATTTTCGCCAAATGGCGGCCTTGGTATGCGCTTTATGCCTGCCTACTGTTCGGTTTCCTGCAAGCGCTGTCGCTGCGCCCGGATATCATCACCAATGTGATCGGGTTCCGCGTGAACGGGCAATTGCTGGATGTGCTTCCCTTTATTCTGACCGTGATCATCCTTGCTGGCTTTGTCGGCAAGGCGATCCCCCCACGCGCAGGCGGCCAACCCTATGTCAAAGAACGCTGAAGCTCTTTCCACCCAGATCAAGGCTGTCGCGGGCGATGCCCCGGTGCGGCTTGGTCTGATCCTTGGCTCTGGCCTTGGCCATATCGCGGATGCGGTGGATGGGGTGAAAATTCCCTATACCGACCTGCCCGGCTTTCCCCATGCGGGCGTGTCGGGCCATAACCCCAACCTCGTGATCGGCGATCTGGAGGGTGTGCGTGTCGCAGTCTTTGGCGGGCGCGCGCATTACTACGAACAAGGCCGCCCCGATGCCATGCGCCTGCCGCTGGAGGTGCTGTGCGCGCTGGGTGGGCAATCTGTCATTGCCACGAATGCGGCGGGGTCAATGCGGGCGGATATGCCCACCGGGTCGATCATGTGCCTGTCTGATCACATCAACTTCTCGGGGCTGAACCCGCTGATCGGCGAACCCACAGATCAGCGGTTTGTGCCGATGAAAGACGCCTATGACCCCGCGATCCGCGTCGGCCTGCGCGCCGCCGCCGATAGCACCGGCATCGAAATGGCGGATGGCATCTATGCCTGGTATTCCGGCCCGTCGTTCGAGACGCCCGCCGAAATCCGCGCCATTGCGATGCTGGGTGCCGATGCCGTGGGCATGTCCACCGTGCCAGAGGTGATCCTTGCCAGATTCCTCGGCCTGAAGGCTGCCGCCATTTCCACGATCACCAATATGGCCGCGGGTTTAAGTGACGAAGCGATCAGCCACGAACACACCAAGGCAATGGCCCCGATCGGTGCTGCCAAACTGGAAAAGGTGCTGCGCGCTTACCTGCGAGGGCTGGCATAGGTCCAGTTTTAGCGCCGAAATAGCACCACTTGTTGCAAATGCTGCGTTTGCACTGCTGCGGCGGCGTCAGGATTTGACACCGGCGCCGATAAGGTGCTTTGTCCTTTTACTGGCCCTCTGTCCCGGACCGTTCAATGATCATTTACCTGCCTATCGCCGAGGTGTCGGTCAATGCCTTCCTGCTTTTGGGGTTGGGCGGCATGGTCGGCGTGCTGTCCGGAATGTTCGGCGTCGGTGGCGGCTTTCTGATCACACCATTGCTGTTCTTCATCGGCATCCCGCCTGCGGTGGCCGTGGCCACCAGTACCAATCAGATCGTTGCAGCGTCCATCTCTGGCGTGCTGGCGCATTTCAAGCGCAAGACCGTCGATCTGGTGATGGGCGGCGTGCTGCTGGTCGGCGGGTTGATCGGGTCAGCCATCGGGATCGTGATTTTCAACTACCTGCGTGCCCAAGGGCAGGTCGATCTGCTCGTACAGCTTTGCTATGTCATCTTTCTTGGTGCCATCGGCGCGCTGATGTTCGTCGAAAGCCTGCGCGCGATCAGACGGGCCAGCAAACCCGGTGCCCTGCCCGTGCGGCGCAAGCACAATTGGGTCCATGCGCTGCCGTTCAAGATGAAATTTCGTGTGTCCGGTCTTTATATCTCGGTCATTCCACCGATCCTGGTGGGCGTGCTGGTGGGAATATTGGCAGCGATCATGGGGGTCGGCGGCGGTTTCATCATGGTGCCTGCGATGATCTACATTCTGGGAATGCCGACCAAAGTGGTGATCGGCACCTCCTTGTTGCAGGTAATCTTTGTCGCTGCCTTTACCACGATGCTGCATGCCACGACAAACCAGACGGTTGATGTCTTGCTGGCGCTGCTCTTGCTGATCGGCGGCGTAATCGGGGCGCAGGTGGGCACGCGTATCGGCCTCAGGATGAAAGCGGAACAATTGCGCATCCTGCTGGCGCTTCTGGTGCTTCTGGTCTGCGGCAAACTGGCGTTCGATCTGCTGTTGATGCCGTCCGAACTTTATTCCCTTGGCGTGAGGGGGGCATGATGGTCCGGCTCATTGCGCTTTTGCTGCTGCTTGCCCTGCCCGCCAAGGCCGAAGAAATCGTGCTGGGCCTCAGCCGCGATGCGGTGGCGATTACCGTGACATTCCAGGGCTCGGACATCATCGTCTTCGGCGCGGTCAGCCGCGATGCCCCCGCCCCGCAGGACAGCAATCTTGGTGTCATCGTAACGATCGCCGGCCCGGATGAACCGGTGACCGTGCGGCGCAAGGCCCGCCGCATGGGGATCTGGGTCAATACCGACGCCGTCGATGTCAGCGCCGCCCCGTCGTTTTACGCCGTCGCCACCACCGACCCGATCTCAGAGGTGCTGCGCGACGTCGAAGATCTGCGCAACCGCATCACCATCCCCCGCGCGATCCGTGCGGTCGGTGCCACCGTGCCCGACAGCGCGGCCTTTACCGAAGCGCTGATCCGGATCAAGACCGACCAAAACTTGTATCAGATGCTGGAAGGGGCCGTGCAGCTGGATCAGGACACCTTGTTCCGCACCGCCATTTCGCTGCCTGCGACACTGACAGAGGGCGAGTATACTGCCCATATCTATCTGACACGCGACGGGGTGGTGATCGACGATTACGAAACAGCGATCCCGGTCGCCAAGGTCGGGCTGGAACGCTGGCTTTACAACCTCGCACATAATCAGGCGTTTCTTTATGGGCTGATGTCGCTGGCCATCGCGGCCGGTGCGGGCTGGCTCGCCTCCGCCGTCTTTGGCATGATACGCCGTTAGCCGCGTCCGATATGGGGCATCTTGGATGCCATCACCATCATGCTTTGCACATTCGCCTCTGGCGGCAAGGACGCCATGTGGAATACCGCCCGCGCCACATCTTCCACCGCCATGGTGGGCAGCGGCGGCAATCCTTCGGCTTCGCGTTTCAGTTCCAGCCCCTGCACCAGATCGGTACGCGCATTGCCGATATCAATCTGCCCGCAGGCGATATCAAAGGCACGGCCATCCAGCGACAGCGTCTTGGTCAGACCGGACACGCCATGTTTGGTGGTGGTATAGCAAATTGACCCTTCGCGCGGCGTATGCGCCGATATTGATCCGTTGTTGACGATCCGCCCACCCATCGGTGTCTGATGCCGCATCTGGCGAAACGCGGCACGCGCGCACAGGAACATCCCCGTCAGATTCACATCCAGCACCGCGCGCCAGTCATCCAGCGCGATCTCGTCAATCGTCGTCTGGGGGCCAAACATGCCCGCGTTGTTGAACAACACATCCAGATGGCCGAATGTGGCAAAGGCAGCATCGACCGACTTTTCATCGGTCACGTCGCAAGGCAAAGGCACCGCGTTGGGATGCGCCATTTCAACCAGAACCTCTGGCCGCCGCGCAATCAGGCCGACACGCCAGCCATTGTCCAGAAAATGCAGCGCGGTGGCCCGCCCGATCCCGGCGCTGGCGCCGGTGATGATGATGGTTTTCATATGTCCTCCGCTTTCAGTTCCAATGTCGACACCGGCACCTCCAGATCATCGACGCCAAGCGCCAGTTCCGGCCGCGCCAGCCGGTTACGCACGACCCAGCGCAATTGCGTTTCCGCCCGTGTGATCGCAACATAAGCAAGGCGTTTCCACAACGGCTGCCCCGCCTCCATCCGCCCCATGCGGCTGGCGATCTCGATATCGGGGGCAAAGACCTGCACCGTGTCCCATTGCGACCCCTGCGCCTTGTGGATGGTGACCGCCGCGCCATGCAGAAAGGTCGCGCCCATCCGCGCGGCAAAGGGGATGAACGGTTCGGCATCGCCTTCGAGTTCGATCTTGACGATACTGGCGGCAGAAATGCGGGGGTCTTCGGCCCCCATCACATGCAGCCGCGAAAAACCGGGTTTCTTGCCGGGGCCAAGGTAGATGACCTGCGCGCCCTTGATCAGCCCACGCGCCTCCAGATCCAGCCGTTTCTTGCGGTGTTTCAACGGCAGTTCGATCCCGTCACAGATCAGCGGCTCACCCGGCAGCAGCGCATCGACAGGTGCGCTGAAGGCAGAGCGGAAGGCATGGATCAGCTTGATCCGCGTCGCATTGCGCCAGACCAGACAGGGCGACCGCGCCATCAGATCGGCTTCGACCCGCTGCGCAATGACGACGCGATCGTCGCGCGCGGCGGCTTCGGCCACCAAGCGTTCAAAGGCATAGAAATCGATCATCGGGTCGGCAAGGGCATGGGCCAGATCAAGGATCGGGTTATCGGCATCCTGCCGGTGAATCCGGCTCAGCGTCAGGACCCGGTTTTTGGGCAAGGTTTCAAAAACCATTCCCCCGCTGGATTGCACCGGCGGCAATTGCGCCGGATCGCCGAACAGCAAAAGGGTCGGAAAAATCTCTTTCAGATCGTCGAATTGCTTAGCATCCAGCATGGAACTCTCGTCGACAAACCCGATGTCCAGCGGTTCTTCGCGCCGTTTCCAGCCGGTGATAAAATCGCTGCCACGCAGACCCGCCGCCGCCAGCGCCGCAGGCACTGACGTGTTAATCTGATATGAAGCCCAGGCGCGGTCCAATGCGATTTCGGTCAGACCTTCAATCTCGGGCCGCTCGCCCTGACCCGCTAGCCATTCGGCGATCTTTTCATATTCAGGGTCATAGACCGGGGTATAAAGAATCCGGTGGATCGTCGTCGCAGGCACCCCGCGGTTGCGCAGCACGCTGGCGGCTTTGTTCGTCGGCGCGAGAATCGCCAGCGTGCGCCGGTCCTTGCGCTTGCGCCCTTCCCAATCACCCGAGACGATATCGACACCCGCCTCGGCCAGCGCCTTATACAGTGCCGCCAGTAACATGGTCTTGCCCGACCCGGCCTTGCCAATGACAGCCAGCACAGATGACGCATCACTTTGCGGCGGTTGCAGCAGGCTGTCGTCCAGATCGACACCGGCCTGCCGCAGGGCAGTGGCGACATTATCCCAGGCTTCGGCCTGATCTTCGGAAAAGGTGATCACGGGTGCATTCATAGCGGCGACATTATCCGCGCCCGCCAGCCGTCACCACCGCCTTATCGCTAACTGCTGCGAAAAAACTTCACTGCGGGGAATATACAAAAACCTTCCCCGCGGGGCGGTTCGGCTCGCTTTGCTCGAAATACTCCCGCGCGGCGCGCATCCAGCCCTCTCGCGCGCCACCACCCGGTGGCAATGGCGCGCCTTGGGTGATCTCAGCGTCCCTCCCGTGACGCTTCGATCGTGTCGGCGAAGGTCCGCAGACCCATCGCCGGTGCCTGCACCAGCACGGCCATATTGCCGGGCTTATGTTCGTTGCGGCGCATCTTGGTATGGGCGAGCGGGATTTCAGCCCAGGTGAAACATTCCGACATGCAAGGGTCCAACCGGCGTTCGACCATCAGGTTATTGGCCGCGCTCGCCTGTTTGAGATGGGCAAAGTGGCTGCCCTGCAACCGTTTCTGGTGCATCCACATGTAACGGACGTCGAAGGTGCAGTTGAACCCGGTGGTGCCTGCGCAGATCACGACCATGCCGCCTTTTTTGCAGACCAGCGATGATACCGGGAACGTCGCCTCGCCCGGGTGTTCGAACACCATATCAACATTCTTGCCCTTGCCGGTGATGTCCCAGATCGCCTTGCCGAAACGGCGCGCCTCTTTCAGCCAGGTGTTGTATTCGGCGGTGTTCACCTTGGGCAATTGCCCCCAGCATGAAAAATCATTGCGGTTGATCACGCCTTTCGCGCCCAGCGACATCACAAATTCACGCTTGCTTTCGTCGCTGATCACGCCAATCGCATTGGCACCAGCGGTATTGATCAACTGGATCGCATAAGACCCCAGCCCACCCGAGGCACCCCAGACCAGTACATTCTGCCCCGGTTTCAGATCATGCGGTTCATGGCCGAACAGCATGCGATAGGCAGTGGCGAGGGTCAGCGTATAGCATGCGCTTTCTTCCCAGGTCAGATGCTGCGGACGCGGCATCAATTGCTGCGCCTGCACCCGGGTGAATTGCGCGAAGGATCCGTCAGGGGTTTCATAACCCCAGATCCGCTGGCTGGGCGAATACATCGGATCGCCGCCGTTGCATTCCTCGTCATCGCCATCGTCCTGATTGCAATGGATCACGACCTCATCGCCGACTTTCCAGCGCTTGACCTTGTCACCCACGGCCCAGACGATACCCGCCGCATCTGACCCGGCGATGTGATAGGCGGCACCATGGCCGTCAAAGGGGCTGATCGGTTCGCCCAGACCGGCCCAGACGCCGTTGTAATTCACACCAGCCGCCATGACGAGGACCAGTACCTCACCTGAGTCAATCGCGGGGGTTTCAACGACCTCTAGCTGGAACGCTTTCTCGGGCTCACCATGCCGTTCACGCCGGATCGTCCAAGCGTGCATCTGTGCAGGCACATGGCCCAGGGGGGGCATTTCGCCCATCGCGTAAAGGTCTTTACGTTCTGCCGCATAGGCAGCTTCACCAGTGGTGAGATCAAGGGCCATTTCCGTCTCCATCGCAATCAATCCAGTTTCGCGCCGCAGTGCAGAATCGCCACGCTTTATGGATTGATACGAAGCATCACGCAATATTGCAACACCAGTGGTCTATATTTTGTAATTTTATGTCTGCTGCGATGCAGAAACAGGCAGTGGCTCTGCAACGATGTCAAGATGATGGGCAATCGAATTGGCGTAATAGGTCAGGATGGGGGTTCCGATCCCAGTCACGGTGATTGCCCCACCTTGCAGGGAAATCAGGCGGCGCGCCTCCAGCCGTGCCAGAACGTCTGGGACCAAAGTCTCGGCCGTGCGGCGGGGGCGTGGCACGTGTTTGTCCTGCAATTGCTGCATAGATTGCGCGACTGCGGCGATCAGCGCGTCTTGTGAAATGTCACCTGCGCTCAGCAAATGCCGCGCCACCAGCGGCACTCCGGTCACCGGCGTCACATCTGCGATACGCTGCATCAATGTCAGGGCGACTTTCTGCGTCAGGTCCGGGGTGCCGGTGGATACGAATTTCGACAATTCCAACGGTTCGCCGAAACTGACCGAGGCGGTGCCATAGCGCTGAAACCGCCCGGTCAGGCGGAGCCATAAATGTTTGCCGAGCCTGCGTAACAAGCGCCAGAGCGGCGGGCGAAACCGGCGCGTGCCGGACTTTCCTGCGGCGATCAGGATCGTGTCTTCCAGCACGCGGTCATAATTCAGCGCGACGGGGACAAAGATCACCTCGCGCTGCGCAGGATCGAAATCCTCGATGATATAATTCAGCAATCCGGTGCGCGGGGCCGCCAGTTTACCATCCAGCGTCAGCCCGCCTTCGGGGAAGACGGCTTGCGTCACGCCGCCGCGCGTCGCCATCTGCACGTAGCGTGACAACACCCGTCGATAGAGCGCGCCGCGCGATTGCCGCCGGATGAAATAAGCACCCATCGCCCTGATGATCGGCGACAGCGGCCAGATTCGCGCCCATTCTCCCACTGCATAGGACAAGGCCCCGGCATTGGATGCCAAATAGGTCACCAACACGTAGTCCATGTTGCTGCGGTGATTGATGACAAAGACGACGGCGGCGTCGGGATCAATCTCTGCCATGCGTCTGCGGTCCAGCGTGCCAAGCTGAATGCGGTAAAGCGATTTCGACAGCCACCGCGCCAGCCTGATGCCGATGCTGAAATACGCGGTGGCCGAAAAGGAGGGTACGATTTCGCGCGCATAATGGCGGGCTTTTTCAAAGGCCACGTTTTCAGGGACGTTGTTGCGCCGCGCATGGTCCACGATCGCCTGCGTCACCTGCGGATCATAGATCAGCCGCTGGATCATGTCATAGCGGCGGGCGAGCTTGAACGGTTCTATCGGGCGCTGCAGCTTCTTGTTGACCCGCGCGATTACCCTTTCGGCCCGTTTGCGGAAAAACCAGCGGACAGAGGGGAAAAGGAAATGCGACGCGAAAGTCACCCCCGCGAACAGGACAATCAACACAAAGGCCCAGACCGGCAGGGTTATGGTTTGCGACATGGCGCGAAAGTGACAGGCTTCCGGCGCAAGGTAAATCCCGTCATGCCGCAATGCAGCGAATTGACAGCGCCACAAAATGTCCGATAAATGACCTACGGCGTAATTAAATTACGCTCCCTGATTCAGGAGAGACCCATGTCGCCGATGCAAAAAGACCGCCCCTGGCTGTTCCGCACCTATGCCGGGCATTCCACCGCTGCGGCGTCGAACGCGCTTTATCGTGGCAATCTGGCGAAAGGGCAGACAGGTCTGTCGGTCGCTTTCGATCTGCCGACACAGACAGGCTATGACAGCGACCACATTCTAGCCAAGGGTGAGGTGGGCAAGGTTGGTGTGCCGGTCGCGCATCTGGGGGACATGCGGATGTTGTTTGCCGATATCCCGCTGGACCAGATGAACACTTCGATGACGATCAACGCGACCGCGCCCTGGTTGCTCGCGCTCTATATCGCGGTGGCCGAGGAACAGGGTGCCGATGTCAGCGCGCTGCAAGGCACGGTACAGAACGATATCATCAAGGAATATCTGTCGCGCGGCACGTATATCTGCCCGCCGGAACCCAGTTTGCGGATGATCACAGATGTCGCGGCCTATACACGCGAACATCTGCCGAAATGGAACCCGATGAATGTCTGTTCCTATCACCTGCAAGAGGCGGGCGCGACACCGGAAGAAGAATTGGCCTTTGCCTTGGCGACCGCCACCGCCGTGCTGGACGATCTGCGCGGGAAAGTCCCGGCGGAGCATTTCCCCGAAATGGTCGGGCGCATTTCATTCTTTGTGAATGCGGGTATCCGTTTCGTAACAGAATTGTGCAAAATGCGCGCCTTTGTGGAATTATGGGATGAAATCTGCGCGAACCGCTATTGCGTGGCTGACGCGAAATACCGTCGTTTCCGTTATGGCGTTCAGGTCAATTCACTGGGTCTGACCGAACAACAGCCTGAGAACAACGTCTATCGTATTTTGCTGGAAACGCTGGCCGTGACCCTGTCGAAGAACGCCCGCGCCCGCGCCGTGCAATTGCCCGCCTGGAACGAAGCCCTGGGCCTGCCCCGCCCGTGGGACCAGCAATGGTCGCTGCGGATGCAGCAAATCCTGGCGTATGAAACTGATCTTCTGGAATTCGATGATCTTTTTGACGGCAATCCCGCCATTGACCGCAAGGTGAATGAACTGAAAGAAGGCACGCGCGCTGAACTTGCCCAGATCGACGGAATGGGCGGGGCGGTCAAAGCCATCGGTTATATGAAATCGCGGCTGGTCGAAAGCAATGCTGCCCGGATCGCCGGGATTGAAAGCGGCACGACCACGGTGGTTGGTGTGAATAAATGGCAGGCGGGGGAGCCGTCCCCGCTGACGGCTGGCGACGATGCGATCATGGCCGCCGATCCCGAGGCCGAGGCCGACCAGTTGCAGCGCCTTGCGTCATGGAAGGCGACCCGCGATCCTGCTGCCGTCCGCGAGGCATTGGCCGCCCTGCGCGACGCAGCGCGCAGCGAGACCAACATCATGATCCCGTCCATCGCCTGCGCCCGTGCGGGCGTGACCACAGGTGAATGGGCCGATGTGATCCGCGCCGTTTTCGGCCAGTATCGCGCGCCCACAGGCGTCAGCGCGAACCCCTCCAACCGGACCGAAGGGCTGGACGATCTGCGCGAACAGGTCAATCAGGTCAGTACTGCGCTGGGACGCAGGCTGAAGTTTCTGGTCGGCAAACCGGGGCTGGATGGCCATTCCAATGGTGCCGAACAGATCGCCGCACGCGCACGCGACTGCGGAATGGAAATTGCTTATGAAGGGATCCGGCTGACACCGGATGAAATCATCGCCTCAGCCCGCGATAGCGGCGCGCATGTGATCGGCCTGTCGATTCTATCCGGTTCACATATCCCGCTGGTGCGCGATGTCATGGCAAAACTGCAGACGGCCGGGCTAAGTTATATTCCGGTCGTGGCAGGCGGAATTATCCCTGATGATGACGCTATTGCGCTACGCGCCATGGGAGTCGCAAAAGTCTATACGCCCAAGGACTTTGAATTGAACAAGATCATGTGCGACATTGTAACTTTGGCAGACCCTCGGCGAAAGGCGGCTGAATAGCTGTCCTTTTAGGTATTCACGTCAAAGTGCTGTTTGTAATTCGAAACCCGCTTCCTATATACTCTTGGAACGTAACCGATAGCGGAATAAATTATGAATAAAGATCTTTCTTCAATGACCCGGGCTGAGCTGGAAAAGCTCAAGCTTCAAGTCGAAAAAGCAATCGTTGAAGCTGCCGAAAAAGACAAGAAAGCAGCATTGGCCGCTGCGGAAAAAGCGGCCGCCGAACATGGATTTTCGCTGGCAGAAATTACCGGCAGTGCCGGGCGCAAAGGCAAGGGCGCGCTAAAAGCAACGGCGCCCGCGAAATACCGTAATCCTGCCGATACAGACCAGACCTGGACAGGGAAGGGCCGGCAACCACAATGGTTTAAGGCTGCTTTGGCTGATGGCACATCGCCCGAAGCGATGGAAATCTGATAAAACAGGGGGAAAGGGCGTTGCCCTCTCCCGCTTTCTTTGCCACCGCGCTATTGTCGCCTCGACATAAAGGAGAGGCGAATGACAATTCATATCGGTGCTGCAATGGATGACATCGCCCCCACGGTGCTGATGCCTGGCGATCCTTATCGCGCAAAATGGGCGGCAGAGACATTTCTAGAAAATCCGCGCTGCATCAACGAGGTCCGCGGCATGCTGGGCTTTACGGGAACGTGGCATGGCCATCCGGTGACGATACAGGGGTCTGGCATGGGCATGCCGTCCCTGTCGATCTATGCCAACGAGCTGATCCGCGATTATGATGCCCAGACACTGATCCGCATCGGGTCCTGTGGCGGGATGCAGGATCATGTCGGCATCCGCGATGTGGTCCTCGCGATGAGCGCGACCACGCTGTCGACGCCCTCTGCCGGGATTTTCAGAGAGCTTAACTTTGCGCCCAGCGCTGATTTCGGCCTTCTGCTGGCGGCCTATCAGGCGGCACAGGCGAAAGGGGTGAAAACCCATGTCGGCGGCATCTATTCGTCCGATGCGTTCTACGACGAACGCCCCGATCTGAATGACCAGATGATGCGCCACGGGATCCTTGGGGTCGAGATGGAAGCAGCCGAGCTATATATCCTCGCCGCCCGTTACAAGCGCCGTGCGCTGGCGGTGCTGACAGTCAGCGACCACCTGATCACGCATGAGGCGCTGCCAGCGGAAGATCGTGAACGCAGCTTTGGGGATATGGTCGAAATCGCGCTTCAGGCCGCCTTTTCCTAGCGGCCGTGTGACCTGTCATAAGCATTGATCGCTGGTGGCACCCAGCCGTCCAGGGTGCCCGCCTGCGGCGAGAGCACCTCCATCAATAGCGGATAGCAGGCGGCAGTGTCTGAGGAATGCTCGGCGCTGCAATCCCCACCCGGACAGGCACTGAGCAGGGCAAGAAGGTCGATTTCCGCAAAAAGATCAAGGTGATCGCCGGGGCGCACCGGGCTTGCCTTCATGAAATACTGCCCGGTATCGCGGGTAAAGCCGGTACACATGAAGACGTTGAGCACATCATGCACATGGCGTTCGGCCTCATGCAAAGGCAGATCGGCGGCATCGGCCAATGCACGGGTCAGGTTGGAATGGCAGCAATGGTGATAATCGACGCCGGACAAGAGCCGCCCGGTATAAGGATCGCAGCGTGTGCCGATCACGTCATGCACCGAGCCACCGAAATCATCGATGCCGTACCAGCCCAGCGTGTCCGCCACGATCGTGGCCATCGGGCGCAGATAGGGGAAGGATGACCACAGCCTGTCACCTGTCGTGACATGTGTTCCGTGCAAGGCGCGGGTCTTGCCGGAATAGAACCGCTCATCCAGATTATCGGCGGCAAAGAGGTTCAGATCACCGACCTGCGGCCCATCGACGGATGAAATCCGCAAGACATGGCCCGCCGGCACATGGATCGCCGCTGCATCGCGCGGCGGCACCGTGACACGCGCAGCCGCCTGCGCACCGGCTGCCGCGCGTTGCAGCAGCGCCATATCAGGCTGCGGCAGTGTTTCCACAGGATAGCAGATTACCGGTTTGACCGCCCGGCGGGCAGCGGCATCGTCAGGTAGTTTATTCATCTTCAGAGCCCAATCCCCGCCGTTGGCATCAAGCTGTTACCTAGACCACCCGCTCAACCATCATGCCTTTGATGCTGGCGATGGCTTTGGCCGGGTTCAACCCTTTGGGGCAGGTCTTGGCGCAGTTCATGATCGTGTGGCAACGGTAGAGCTTGAACGGGTCTTCCAAATCATCGAGCCGCTCGCCCGTGGCCTCGTCCCGGCTGTCCACGATCCAGCGGTAGGCGTGCAACAGCGCGGCTGGCCCCAGATACCGATCGCCATTCCACCAATAGGATGGGCAGGATGTCGAACAACAGGCACACATCACGCATTCATAAAGCCCGTCGAGCTTCTTGCGGTCATCAATCGACTGCTTCCAGTCCTTGGCGGGCTCGTTCGATTTAGTCTCAAGCCAAGGCATGATGCTGGCGTGCTGGGCATAGAAATGCGTCAGATCGGGGATCAGGTCCTTGATCACCGGCATATGCGGCAGCGGGTAAATCTTGATGTCGCCCTTGATCTCATCCATGCCATAGATACAGGCCAGCGTGTTGATCCCATCGATATTCATCGCGCAGGACCCGCAGATGCCTTCACGGCAGGACCGGCGGAACGTCAGCGTCGGGTCAATCTCGTTCTTGATCTTGATCAGCGCGTCCAGCACCATCGGACCGCAATTATCCATATCCAGAAAATAGGTGTCAAGTTGCGGGTTTTTCCCGTCCTCTGGGTTCCAGCGATAGACCTGCACCTTGCGCAGGTTTGTGGCCCCTTCGGGCTTGGGCCAGGTCTTGCCTGTCGTCATGCGGGAATTTTTCGGAAGTGTCAGTTGTACCATTTGCTACATTCCTTCAATCACAGGCCTACGGCCCGTATTTTCATCTTAGCCGGGCCGGTCTGATCGGGGGTTGCCCTGTCAGACGCAGCACACAACTGTCATAGACTTCCAACGGATCACGCCCGCGCAGCGCGTCGGACGTGATGCCGATACTTGCGCTGGCGAAACCGCCGCTGTTGCTGTTCACGCCGACCGTGCCCCCAAACGTAGGACCCTGAGCATCGCGCGCGCGTTCTTCGCAGCGATCTGCGGCGCGTTCGGGCGAGACCGGCCCGCAGGCCGCCAGCGCGATGAACATGACCGCAACCAGCCGCATCAGAATGTCCGTTCTTTCGGCTTGATCCGGTCTTGCGAAATCCCGCCTTCGGCTTCGGTCGTCAGTGGCTTGGTGATCACGGGCCGATAGCTGAGCGTGGCTTTCGCCCCTTCGACATGGGCCAGCGTATGCACACGCCAGTTTTCATCGTCACGCTTGCTGTAATCCTCATGCGCATGGGCACCGCGACTTTCCTTGCGCGCCTCGGCGCCGACGATGGTGGCCAGAGCGTTGGGCATCAGGTTCGCCAGTTCCAGCGTTTCCATCAGATCAGAGTTCCAGACAAGGGTGCGATCCGTGACCTTGATATCATCCATCTTGCCCGCAATCGCGGTCATCTTGGCGACACCTTCGGCCAAAGTCTTGTCAGTGCGGAACACTGCCGCATCCGCCTGCATGGCACGCTGCATTTCCAGCCGCAGTTCTGCCGTGCCAACATTGCCTTTTGCGTGGCGCATCCCATCGAAACGGTCAAAGCAGGCATCGACTGATGATTGGTTCAGCGTCGGGTTGGGTGCGGCCCGGTCCACGACCTGCCCTGCGCGGATCGCGGCAGCACGACCAAAGACCACAAGGTCGATCAGGCTGTTAGACCCGAGTCGGTTTGCACCGTGAACTGATGCGCAACCCGCCTCACCCACGGCCATCAGGCCGGGAACAATCGCAGTGGGATCGTCGGCGGTCGGGTTCAGCACCTCGCCGAAATAATTGGTCGGGATACCGCCCATGTTGTAATGCACGGTCGGCAGCACGGGGATCGGCTCCTTGGTCACGTCGACACCGGCGAAGATGCGGGCACTTTCAGAAATACCGGGCAGACGTTCGGCCAAAGCCTCTTTCGGCAGGTGGTTCAGGTTCAGGTGGATATGATCGGAATTCGTGCCCACACCGCGCCCTTCGCGGATTTCCATTGTCATGCAGCGGCTGACGTAGTCGCGCGGTGCGAGGTCCTTGTAGTTCGGCGCATAGCGTTCCATGAACCGCTCGCCCTCGGAATTCGTCAGATAGCCGCCTTCGCCGCGCGCGCCTTCGGTGATCAGGCAGCCCGCGCCGTAAATACCCGTCGGGTGGAATTGCACGAATTCCATGTCCTGCAACGGCAGACCCTGACGTGCGACCATGCCGCCACCATCGCCGGTGCAGGTATGGGCGGATGTGGCGCTGAAATAGGCGCGCCCGTATCCGCCCGTAGCCAACACGACGGTCTTGGCGTTGAACACATGCATCGTGCCATCGTCGAGCTTCCACGCGATGACACCCTGACAGATCCCGTCAGCGGACATGATCAGGTCCAG
Source organism: Yoonia sp. (assembly GCF_046292185.1). Taxonomy (GTDB): domain Bacteria; phylum Pseudomonadota; class Alphaproteobacteria; order Rhodobacterales; family Rhodobacteraceae; genus Yoonia. The sequence continues at coordinate 91,916 of NZ_JBKBQY010000001.1, read as the reverse complement.
CGCGAAATATTCGATATAGAACTCGGCCTTTTGCTTCAGCGACTGGCCATAGAGCGTGTGCAGGATCGCGTGACCAGTCCGGTCAGCGGCGGCGCAGGTGCGCTGCACGGCGGGACCTTCACCGAATTCAGTGGTATGGCCACCAAAGGGGCGTTGATAGATTTTGCCCTCTTCCGTCCGCGAAAACGGCACGCCGTAATGTTCCAGCTCGTAAACCGCCTTGGGTGCTTCACGGGCGAGATATTCCATCGCATCCGTGTCGCCCAACCAGTCAGAGCCTTTGACCGTGTCATACATATGCCACTGCCAGTGGTCCGGCCCCATGTTGGACAAGGAAGCGGCGATCCCGCCCTGCGCAGCGACCGTATGCGACCGGGTCGGAAAGACCTTGGTGATGCAGGCTGTGCGCAAACCCTGTTCGGCCAGCCCTAAGGTCGCGCGCAGACCCGCGCCGCCTGCCCCTACGACAATCGCGTCATAGGTATGTGTCTCGTATTCATAAGCGGCCATCTGGTGTTGCTCCGAAAAATTTTACAATGCGATGCGGATGATTGCGAAAACCGCAAACGCCGCCGCTGCATAAGACAGACAAATCATGCCAATGATGGCCGCCTTGCGGGCCATGCCATGGACATAATCCTCGATCACGGTTTGGACACCCAGCCGAAAGTGAAAAAACCCGACCAGCATGGTCAGAATGGCGATCACGGCGGGGAATGGCCGTTGGTAATAAGCGATCACCTCTTCATATGGTGCCCCAAGGGTCGCGCCGAAAGTGAAGACAAAAAACGGAATCAGCACCAGCAACGCCACAGAAGTGACCATCATCTGCCAATGGTGATGTGTGCCATGCTTGGCGGAACCCATGCCAACGGCGCGTTTGCGATCTGTCAGAAATGCCATCTGCGATATCCCTTACAATATAATGACGGTGAAAATCGTCAGGATCACCGACAACGCGACCATCATCTGACCGGCCATTTCGGACTTGTCGACGTCCAGCATCCGGCCAGAATCCCAGACCAGATGACGCAGCCCGCCCAAGGTGTGATACCAAAGCGCCCAGATCGACCCGAGCATGATCAGCTTGCCGAACCAGCTGGTGATGACGCCATTCGCTATGGCAAAAGCCTCGGGTCCGGTCGCGGCTGCGACGAACCACCAGACAATCAGCAAGGCGGCGACGAACAGCGCGTTGCCGGTGATCCGTACAAGGATCGAGGTGATGGAGGTCCATTGCGGACGATAAATTGAAAGATGCGGCGATAGCGGGCGATTGCCCCGGTTCACGTCGGCCATAAGTCTTCCCTTCAGTGGCTTGATGCTGTCCGGCTCGACAGCGCCTTGGCTTCCTACTTGCACCATTCAGCCGCCAGAGTCACGCGCAGCACAAGGGTTTTTCCGCGTGAATATGCCGCGCTTTGGCGGTTTTTTACATTTGTGATCACGAATTTTTCGGCTGTGATCACAGTATGATCAGTCTCTCGCTCGAATATCCCAGCCCACGGCCCGGCATTGCAAAACACGTGTCAGACCGGCATCAGTGCCCAGTAATCAAGGTCAAGCAGGACGTCGGGGTCATATTTCCCGTCCGCCCCGCGTAACAGGCCCGCCTGCCCCTTGGTCGCCACCAGCCGCAGCCGGATCGCACCGATGCCGGGGGCCGAGGTTTCCGCTATCTCCAACACTTCGGACCAGGCCCGCACCGTATCACCGGCAAAACAGGGGTTGGCATGCCCGCCGCCGTTCAGCGCCACGATCATCTGCGCATTTGCCAAGCCGTTGAATGACAAGGCCCGCGCGAGCGACATGACATGCCCCCCATAGATCAGGCGCTTACCATCGGCACGATTGGTCGCGTCGAAATGCACCTTGGCCGTGTTCTGCCACAGGCGCGTGGCCAGCATATGTTCGGCCTCCTCAACCGTCACGCCATCGACATGATCGATCACCTCGCCCACGGTATAATTGCCAAGGCGGTGCGGTTCACCCGCCAATGCGAAATCGTAGCCGCTGAAATCAAGGCCGCGTGGGATGACCAGATCAGCAACGTTCACCGCTTTTTGCAAGTCGGGTACGACCGTCGATGGCGCAGGTCCTGATCCACGTTTGCGCACCATTACCCAACGCACATAGGTCAGCAGCATGTCACCATGCTGGTTGCGGCCTGTGGTGCGCACCCAGACGACGCCCGACGTGCCGTTGGAATTTTCTTTGACCCCGATCACCTCGGATGTGGCGGTGATCGTATCGCCGGGCCAGAGCGGCGTGATCCAGCGCCCTTCGGCATAGCCGAGGTTGGCAACAGCGTTCAGCGATATATCGGGCACCGTCTTGCCAAAGACAGTATGGAAAGTCACCAGATCGTCCAAAGGGCTGAACGGCAGGCCGCAGGCCTGCGCGAACATATCCGAGGAATGCAGCGCATGCCGCGCGGGGTAAAGCGCGTGATAAAGCGCGCGTTCGCCCATCTTGACCGTCCGCGGCACGGCATGGGTGATCACATCACCGACGATGTAATCCTCGAAAAACCGGCCCGCACTGGTTTTCGTCATTGCTGTCCCAGTTTCATATCAGGCGAATATGGGGTGTCGATATCCTTGGTCACGGCCTGCCCGCAGCGCATCACGCCATTGGCCTGATCGAAGGCATAGGTCGGGCTGCCATAAAGCTCCCAGCCTTTTGACAAGGCGTCGGATACTTTGTGGCAGAAGGCGGAGGTGTCATCCTCAGTCAGCAAACGGTAAACTTTCATGGGATCATCCAAATGGGTTCGGGCCAAGCCATGTGTGAATGGCGGCAATGATTGCAAAGACCACGATGGTTGCGACCACAGCGGTGATTTCTTTTTTCATCGGGGCAACGGGCGGCGGCGTCCAGTCGCGGTTGGCGCGGTTGATCAGGATCACCTCGACCACTGCCCAGGCCAGCAACCCTCCGAACAAGACAAATGACGGCACATCGCCGTTGACCAGCAAATGCGCGATGGCCCAGACCTTGACTGCGGTCAGCTGCGGATGGCGTATTTTCCGGGTGATCCGGGTTTTCGCGCCGCTTGCCGCATAAAGATAGACGGCGAAGATCATCAGCAGATTGTTGATCCCTGTCATCGCCGGGCTGCGGCCCCAGAAAATGGCACCTTCCGCAGCGCGGTAGCCGATGACCATCAGCACAATCCCCAGAACGGCCCCGATGGCAACGATGATCCGGCCTTTGTCGCCCATCTGGGCGCGGTTTTCAGGCGTAAGGCGTTTCCAGAAATGCACGGCTGACCACAGGATCAGGCCCAGAATAAGCAATGTCATCAATTCTCCAATGCGGCGATGGCGGCGGCTTTCGCCAAGGTCGCCTTTGCGGTGACGATATGCAAGTTCTCAACGATCTTGCCATCGACAACGGCAACGCCCTCACCGGCGACCTTTGCCGCCTCGAAGGCGGAAATCTGGCGGCGGGCCAGGGCAATATCGTCATCAGATGGGCCGAATGTCGCATTGGTGATCGCGATCTGCGCGGGATGGATCAGCGTCTTGCCGTCAAAGCCCATATCGCGGCCCTGGGCACATTCGGCGCGCAGGCCGTCGTCATCCTGAAAGGCGTTGTAGACCCCGTCCAGCGCCACGATCCCCGCCGATTTGGCCGCCAGCAGACACATCTGCAGGGCCATCATCAGCGCAGGCCGTCCGCGCGACCCGATATCCTTGGCCAGATCATTGGTGCCCATCACAAAGCCCGCAATACACGGATGGGCGGCGATCGCTGCGGCATTCAGCACGCCTTGGGGCGTTTCCATCATCGCCCAGATCGGCAGGTCCGGCAAAAGAGCAGCCAGCGCATCCACATCCGCAGGGCTGTTCACCTTGGGCAACAGGATCGCGTCACAGTCCATCGCAGCGACAGCGGCGGCGTCAGCCGTGCCCCATGACGTATCCAGCGCGTTGATCCGCACGATCCGCTGACGCGCGCCATAGCCGCCGCCGGCCAATGCGGCGAACAAAGTGTCGCGCGCCGCGATCTTGGCATCAGGAGTGACCGCGTCTTCCAGATCGAACAGGATCACGTCCACAGGCAATCCGCGCGCCTTGTCCAAGGCGCGATCCTTCGATCCCGGAATATAGAGGGCTGATCTTGTCGGGCGGTCCTGCATCGAATCTTCCTCGCAATAATATTGCGCGAACTTGGACAGAATCTTGCCAATGATTCAACCCTGATCTTGCCGCATTGCAGCACGAAAGGGCGGAGGGGGCGTTAACAGTTTTTCAATTTTTGGCGGCTATCATGCGAAGCGAAGGGGGAAAGGATATTGGATGACCATACGTAAACGACCTTTCTACGTCGGGATGATGGCGATAGCGCTGACCACCACCCCGGCACATGCCAGCATTTGCGCCGATCATGATCTGGTCGTGCAGCGGCTGGCCACAATTTACGGCGAAACCCGCCGACTCAAGGACCGTGGCACCAACGAGACGATGATAGAGGTTTTTGTCGCTGCCGATACGGGTAGCTGGACACTCACCGTCACCGGCGATGACGGGCTGACCTGTCTGGTGGCAGCGGGTCAGGCATTCGACTGGCGGCAGAAGTGGCTGCCAGTTTTGCGGCATGCGGCCTGACAATGCGGAAAGACACCGCCATAAGCATGCGAAGCGGTCGGCAGGAAGATTGTGAAATGTTCCGATGAACCGGCAAAATCAGCCCAGTGCCACCCAGATCAGCCGGATGCCGGTTGCGACAAGCAGCGCATATGTCAGCGCGAAAAACGCACGTTCGGGCACAAGATGATGCGCGCGGACGCCGATCCAAGCCCCAAGCAGCGCAAAAGGGGCGAGCAGCGCGCTGGCGGTCAGCGTTTCCAGCGTGAAAATCCCCAGATAGGCGTAAGGAACCACCTTCATCCAGTTTACCGCCCAGAAGGTCAGCACGGTCGTGGCCTGAAAGGCGGTTTTGCTCAGACCTTGGGACAAAAGAAAAATTGCCGTAGGTGGCCCGCCCGCATGGCTGATAAAGCTGGTAAAGCCGCCGATCAGCCCGGCCAGCCAAGCCAGTGGGCGGGAAAATGCTATCCGCCGCACGGTCAGCCAGCCCAAAGATTGTACGCATTGAAAGGCCACGAAAGCCAGACAGATCACCCCGATCAACAGGCGGAACACATCAGCATCGACCATTGTATAAAGCACCGCGCCAATGATGCAGCCGGGCACCGCCCCCTGCATCATCCCCTTGGCCGAAGGCCAATGCCATTGCTTCCAGAACGGACGCAGCGTGGCGGCATCGACCAGCATGAACAAGGGCAGGATGATCCCCAAAGCCAGCCCCGGCGGCACGACCAGCGCCAGAATCGCCCCTGCCACAAAGGCCGCGCCAGAGCCGAATCCCCCTTTGGATATGCCGCCAAACATGATGGCGGGAATTCCCACCGCAAAGAAAACCCAGTCGAATGTGATCACCGCACAGCCCCAATTGCCTTTGTTGTGACCTGATTAGCCGCTTTCCCGCAGGCTGACCATGGACCACGAAACAGCAGTGCGCGCGGCGCACTTGCCAGCGCGCCTGCAAAGGCTTACCCAAAGTGCGAAATTCAAAATCACCAAAGGACGTTTTTCCATGGCCAGACCCAAGATCGCTCTTATCGGTGCCGGACAGATTGGCGGCACGCTCGCCCATCTTGCGGCTGTCAAGGAGCTCGGCGATGTCGTCTTGTTCGACATTTCCGAAGGTATCCCGCAAGGAAAGGCGCTGGATATCGCTGAATCCGGCCCTGCCGCGAAATTCGATGGCAGCTTCAAAGGCACCAATGATTACGCTGATATCGCGGGTGCCGATGTCTGCATCGTCACTGCCGGCGTGCCGCGCAAACCGGGCATGTCGCGCGACGATCTTTTGGGCATCAACCTGAAGGTCATGAAATCCGTGGGTGAAGGCATCGCGGCGCATGCGCCGAATGCCTTTGTCATCTGCATCACCAACCCGCTGGATGCGATGGTCTGGGCACTGCGCGAATTTTCCGGCCTGCCGCATCATATGGTCTGCGGCATGGCGGGGGTGTTGGACAGCGCGCGTTTCCGTCATTTCCTTGCGGAAGAATTCAACGTCTCGATGCGCGATGTTACCGCCTTCGTATTGGGCGGGCATGGCGACACCATGGTGCCGCTGACCCGTTATTCCACTGTCGCGGGCATCCCCCTGCCCGATCTGGTCGATATGGGCTGGACGACGCAGGACAAGCTTGACGCCATCGTGCAGCGCACCCGCGATGGCGGGGCCGAGATTGTCGGCCTGCTCAAAACCGGCTCGGCCTTTTATGCTCCCGCCACATCGGCGATCGAAATGGCCGAGGCTTTCCTGAAAGACCAGAAACGTGTGCTACCCTGTGCCGCTCATGTTGACGGCGCTTATGGATTGAACGGGTTCTATGTCGGCGTGCCGACCGTGATCGGTGCCGGTGGCATCGAACGCGTGGTCGAGATCAGCATGGACAAGGACGAACAGGCGATGTTCGACAAATCTGTCGACGCGGTCAAAGGATTGGTCGAGGCTTGCAAAGGTATCGACGGCAGTCTGGCCTAATCAATACATGCACCTGTGAGGAACGGGGCCGCCACTGGCGGCCCTTTTGTTTTAGGCCGGTATCCAACGGCTGAAGACGCGCATAATCGCTGCGCCGAATCTTTTGGAAATTACCTAAAACCATCCACGACCATGCGATGACAGTTTTTGTGATCACGCTTTTTCGCCCAGTGATCACAAATGTCGGATTAAAGCGGTCGGCGCTACTTTTCAGTTAGAAATACGCGTTTTTATGTGTTTTAGACTGTCGCAACCGAAGTCAAATTGGACATGCCCTATGAATATCCACGAATACCAGGCCAAAGCATTGCTGCGCAGCTATGGCGCGCCCGTTTCCGACGGTCGGCCCGTGACCCGCGCAGAAGACGCGAAAACCGCGGCGGGTGAGCTTGACGGACCTCTCTGGGTCGTCAAGGCGCAGATCCACGCCGGTGGCCGTGGCAAAGGTAAATTCAAGGAAGCCGATGCGGGTGAAGCAGGCGGCGTGCGCCTGTGCCGGTCGGTCGAGGAAGCCGCACAAGAAACCAAAAAGATGCTGGGCCGGACGCTGGTCACGCATCAGACCGGCCCGGCAGGCAAGCAAGTCAACCGCGTCTATATCGAAGATGGTTCCGGGATCGAAACCGAGCTGTATCTGGCCCTGCTGGTGGATCGCCAGACCAGCCGCATCAGTTTCGTCGTCTCTACCGAAGGCGGCATGGACATCGAAGAAGTGGCCGCATCGACCCCGGAAAAGATCCTGTCGTTCAGCGTCGATCCGGCAACGGGTTATCAGCCGTTCCATGGTCGCCGCGTCGCATTCACACTGGGGCTGACCGGCGGACAGGTGAAGCAATGCGTCACCCTGATGGGCCAGCTTTACAAAGCTTTCACTGAAAAAGACATGGAGATGCTGGAAATCAACCCGCTGATCGTGACCGACAAGGGCGATCTGAAGGTGCTGGATGCCAAGGTGTCGTTCGATGGCAACGCGATGTACCGGCAGGCCGATATCGCCAGCCTGCGCGATGAAACCGAGGAAGATTCCAAGGAACTCGCCGCATCCAAATACGATCTGAACTATATCGCGCTGGATGGTGAAATCGGCTGCATGGTCAATGGCGCCGGCCTCGCGATGGCGACGATGGATATCATCAAGCTTTACGGCGCCGAACCTGCCAACTTTCTTGACGTGGGCGGTGGCGCAACCAAGGAAAAGGTGACCGAGGCGTTCAAGATCATCACCTCTGACCCCAATGTCAAAGGCATCCTTGTGAACATCTTTGGCGGTATCATGCGCTGCGACGTCATCGCCGAAGGCGTGATCGCCGCGGTGAAAGAGGTTGGTCTGAAGGTCCCGCTGGTCGTGCGTCTGGAAGGCACCAATGTCGAGAAGGGCAAGGACATCATCCGCAATTCCGGCCTTGATGTGATCGCTGCTGACGATCTGAAAGACGGCGCGCAGAAGATCGTGAAAGCCGTCAAAGGTTAAACCGTAGGGCGGGGTTCACCCCGCCGTACCCCCCAGATTTCCCAAGGAGCCACCAATATGGCCATTCTCGTTAACGAAAATACCCGCGTGATCTGCCAGGGCCTGACAGGTTCGCAGGGCACGTTCCATTCCGAACAAGCCATCGCCTATGGCACCAAGATGGTCGGCGGCGTGACCCCCGGCAAGGGCGGCAGCACACATCTTGACCTGCCGGTCTTCAACTCGGTCCACGAGGCGAAACACGTCACCGAAGCCAATGCGAGCGTTATCTATGTGCCACCGCCCTTTGCCGCTGACAGTATCATGGAGGCGATTGACGCCGAGATGGAGCTGATCATCTGCATCACCGAAGGCATCCCCGTGCTGGACATGATGCGCGTCAAGCGGGCGCTTGAAGGGTCGAAATCCCGCCTGATCGGGCCAAACTGCCCCGGTGTCATCACGCCTGACGCTTGCAAGATCGGTATCATGCCCGGCCATATCCACCGTCGCGGGTCGGTCGGTGTTGTGTCCCGCTCGGGCACGCTGACCTATGAAGCCGTGAAACAGACCTCCGATTCCGGCTTGGGTCAGTCCACTGCTGTCGGCATCGGCGGCGACCCGATCAAAGGGTCCGAGCATATCGACATCTTGGAGATGTTCCTGGCCGATGATGAGACGCATTCGATCATCATGATCGGTGAAATCGGTGGCTCTGCCGAAGAAGAAGCCGCGCAATTCCTTGCCGATGAGCGCAAGAAAGGCCGTTGGAAGCCAACTGCCGGGTTCATCGCAGGTCGCACCGCCCCTCCCGGACGTCGTATGGGCCATGCGGGTGCCATCGTTGCGGGCGGCAAAGGCGACGCCGAAAGCAAGATCGAAGCGATGAAATCCGCCGGTATCATCGTGGCCGACAGCCCTGCGACTTTGGGCGAGGCTGTGCTGAAAGCGATCGGGTAGGTCGGGGATCACCTCGACGCCCATTTGCGGCGGGGGCCAGCCCCCGCCGGACGATATTTAACAAAGGTCCCCAGTCATGAACGACCATTCCCCAAACGACGTATTCCACGCTTCCAGCTTTTTGCAGGGGCATAACGCGGCCTATGTGGAACAGCTTTACGCGCGCTACGCCGATAACCCCGGGGCGGTCGATGAAAGCTGGCAGGCGTTTTTCCGCAGCCTTGGCGATACAGCCGCCGATGCACAGGCAGAAGCCGCCGGCCCAAGCTGGGCGCGCCGCGACTGGCCGCCGGTGCCGAATGACGATCTGACCGCCGCGCTTGACGGTCAATGGCCGGCGGAACCTGCTGCTGCGGCTGACAAGATCAAAGCGAAAGCCGCCGAAAAAGGCGTTGGCCTCACCGAGGGACAGGTGCGCAACGCCGTGCTCGATTCCTTGCGTGCATTGATGATCATCCGCGCCTACCGTATCCGTGGCCATCTGATCGCTGATCTGGACCCTTTGGGCATGCGCGAAACCGTCCCGCACCCGGAACTGGACCCGGCCAATTACGGCTTTACCGCCAAGGACATGGACCGTCCGATCTTTATCGACAATGTGCTGGGGCTCGAAGTCGCCACCATGGCCGAGATTATCGCCATCGTGAAACGCACCTATTGCGGCACCTTCGCGCTGCAATACATGCATATTTCCAACCCCGAAGAAGCGGGTTGGCTGAAAGAACGCATTGAAGGCTACGGCAAGGAAATCACCTTTACCCAGAACGGGCGCAAGGCGATCCTGAACTCTCTGGTGCAGGCTGAGGGTTTTGAAAAATTCCTGCATGTCAAATATATGGGCACCAAGCGTTTCGGCCTTGATGGCGGCGAAAGCCTGATCCCCGCGATGGAACAGATCATCAAACGCGGTGGCCAGCTTGGGATGGAAGATATCGTCATCGGCATGCCGCACAGGGGCCGTTTATCGGTGCTGGCGAATGTGATGCAAAAACCGTATCGCGCGATTTTCAACGAATTTCAGGGCGGCTCGTTCAAGCCAGAGGATGTCGATGGCTCGGGCGATGTGAAATACCACCTAGGCGCCTCGAATGACCGCAGCTTTGATGAAAACACCATCCATCTGTCGCTGACCGCCAACCCCAGCCACCTTGAGGCTGTGAACCCGGTTGTTTTGGGTAAGGTCCGGGCCAAGCAGGACCAGAAGAAAGATACCGACAAGACCAAGGTCATGGCGATCCTGCTGCATGGCGATGCGGCCTTTGCCGGTCAGGGCGTGGTTGCCGAAGGTTTCGGCCTGTCCGGCCTGCGTGGCCACCGCACCGGCGGCACGATGCATATCGTGGTGAACAACCAGATCGGTTTCACCACGGCACCGCATTTCAGCCGGTCCAGCCCCTATCCTACCGATATCGCGCTGATGGTCGAAGCCCCAATTTTCCACGTCAACGGTGACGATCCAGAGGCTGTGGTCCACGCCGCCCGTGTTGCGACCGAATTCCGCCAGAAGTTCCACAAAGACGTGGTGCTGGATATCATCTGTTACCGCCGCTTTGGTCACAACGAAGGCGACGAGCCGATGTTCACCAACCCGGTCATGTATACCAAGATCAAGAAACAAAAGACCACGCTGACGCTGTATACTGAACGTCTGGTCAAGGACGGGTTGATCCCCGAAGGCGAGATCGAGGATATGAAAGCCGCGTTTCAGGCGCATCTGAACGAGGAATTCGAGGCTGGCAAAAACTACAAACCCAACAAGGCCGATTGGCTGGATGGGCGCTGGTCGCATCTCGACCGGATGAAGGAAAAGAAATACCAGCGCGGCAAGACAGCGATTTCCGAAGGTGATTTCACCGCCATCGGCAAGGCGCTGACGACGGTGCCGAATGGTTTCCCGACGCACAAGACCATCGACCGCCTCCGCGACGCCAAGGGCAAGATGTTTGAACAGGGCACCGGCATCGACTGGGCCACGGGCGAGGCGTTGGCCTTTGGCTCGCTCTTGCTGGAGGGCTATCCTGTGCGCCTGTCTGGTCAGGACAGCACGCGCGGCACCTTCAGCCAGCGGCATTCGGCCTTTATCAATCAAGAGAACGAAGATCGCTATTACCCGCTAAACAACATCCGCGAAGGTCAGGCGAAGTACGAAGTCATCGATTCGATGCTGTCGGAATATGCGGTTCTGGGCTTTGAGTATGGCTATTCGCTGGCGGAACCCAATGCGCTGACGCTGTGGGAAGCGCAGTTCGGCGATTTCGCCAATGGTGCGCAGATCATGTTCGATCAGTTCATCAGCTCGGGTGAAAGCAAATGGCTGCGGATGTCCGGCCTCGTCTGTCTGCTGCCGCATGGCTACGAAGGGCAAGGGCCGGAACATTCCAGCGCGCGTCTAGAGCGGTTCCTGACCATGTGTGGCGGTGACAACTGGATTGTCGCCAATTGCACCACGCCTGCGAATTATTTCCACCTGCTGCGTCGCCAACTGCACCGCACCTATCGCAAGCCGCTGATCCTGATGACGCCGAAATCCTTGCTACGCCACAAGCTGGCCGTATCGAAGAAAGAGGAATTCACCACCGGCTCCAGTTTTCACCGCGTGTTGTGGGACGACGCGCAGTACGGCAATTCGGAAACCAAGCTGGTGGCGGATGACAAGATCAAGCGCGTGGTGATGTGTTCGGGCAAAGTCTATTACGATCTGATGGAAGAACGCGATGCGCGCGGTGCGGATGATGTCTATATCTTGCGGTTTGAACAATTCTATCCATTCCCCGCACAATCGGCGATGAAGGAACTCGAGCGGTTCAAGAACGCTGAAATGGTCTGGTGTCAGGAAGAACCAAAAAACCAGGGGGCATGGTCCTTCATGGAACCCAACTTGGAATGGGTGCTGACACGGATCAAGGCCAAGCACAGCCGCCCGGTCTATGCAGGTCGCAGCGCGGCAGCCAGCCCGGCCACGGGTCTGGCCAGCAAGCACAAAGCAGAACAAGAAGCGCTGGTGAATGACGCGCTGACCATCAAAGGAACAAAGAAATGACCACCGAAGTCCGCGTCCCCACACTTGGCGAATCCGTGACCGAGGCGACGATCGCCACATGGTTCAAGAAACCCGGCGATGCCGTGGCCGTCGATGAAATGCTGTGCGAGCTGGAAACCGACAAAGTCACGGTCGAAGTGCCCAGCCCGGTTGCAGGCACCCTGTCCGAGATCGTTGCCGCCGAAGGTGAAACCGTCGGCGTCGACGCGCTGCTGGCCCAGATCGCCGAAGGCGATGCCCCTGCGAAAAAGGACGACGCGCCGAAGGCAGAAGAGTCGAAATCAGACAGCAAACCAGACGCCAGCGCCACCCAGACCAATGCCGGCCCGGAAGAAACCAAACCGCGCGATCCCGAAGACGCCCCATCCGCCAAAAAGATGATGGCCGAAAACGACCTGTCCGATGTCAAAGGCACCGGCAAGGACGGCCGCGTCATGAAAGAAGACGTGCTGAAAGCGCTGACCGCGAAATCCGACGCCCCTGCCCCGGCATCCGCGCCACGCGCGCCTGTCGCTGCCAGCGATGAAGCCCGCGAAGAACGCGTCAAGATGACCCGCCTGCGCCAGACCATCGCCAAGCGTCTGAAAGACAGCCAGAACACCGCTGCGATGCTGACCACCTATAACGAGGTCGACATGACCGAGGTGATGGCGCTGCGCGATGCCTATAAGGACCTGTTCGTCAAGAAACATGGCGTGAAACTGGGCTTCATGTCCTTCTTCACCAAGGCCTGTATCCACGCGCTGAACGAGGTGCCCGAAGTGAATGCCGAAATCGACGGCACCGATGTGGTCTATAAAAACTACGTCCATATGGGGATCGCTGCCGGCACGCCCACCGGCCTCGTGGTGCCGGTGATCCGCGATGCAGACCAGATGAGCTTTGCCGAGATTGAAAAGGCCATCGCCGCCATGGGTGCCAAGGCCCGAGACGGTAAATTGTCGATGGCGGAAATGCAGGGCGGCACCTTCACCATTTCCAACGGTGGCGTATATGGTTCGCTGATGTCCTCGCCCATCCTGAACCCCCCGCAGTCGGGTATCCTTGGCATGCACAAGATTCAGGACCGGCCGATGGCGATTGACGGTCAGGTGGTGATCCGCCCGATGATGTATCTGGCGCTGTCCTATGACCACCGGATCGTGGACGGCAAAGGCGCTGTGACCTTCCTTGTGCGCGTGAAAGAAGCACTCGAAGATCCGCGCCGGTTGTTGATGGATCTGTAAGGTGGCGTAAACTCCACCCTACGTAGTAATTGTAGGGTGTGCATTCATGCGCACGTTGAAAGGCCGCAAAAGATGACCCCTGAACTCACCGTCCTCGCCCTCGCGGGTTTGTTGCAAGGGTTGCAATTCCTGCTGATGGCGGTGCCTGCGAACCTTGAACTCGGACCCGGCAAGACCGCCGGGCCGCGCGATCCTCAACGCCTCGGCAAGCCGCTGATCGAACAGGTTAGCCCCAGGACGGGCCGCCTGTTCCGTGCGCTCAGCAACCATTTCGAAGGGCTGATCCTCTTCACCCTTGCCGTTGTCGTCGTGACGCTCGGCGATAAGGCGACGGGTCTGTCTGCCGCCTGCGCCTGGACCTATCTTGGCGCGCGGGTGCTTTACATCCCCGCCTATTATTTCGGCCTGACCCCCTGGCGGTCGGTGATCTGGATGGTCGGCTTTGCGGCGACCATGCTGATGATCATCTCGGCCCTTTTCTGAAGTCTTAAGGAGTTATCCCATGTCCAGCTATGATGTCATCTTTATCGGTGCAGGCCCCGGCGGCTATGTCGGCGCGATCCGCGCGGCGCAACTGGGCCTCAAGGTCGGCTGCGTCGAAGGCCGCGAAACGCTGGGCGGCACCTGCCTGAACGTCGGCTGCATCCCGTCCAAGGCGATGCTGCACGCGACCCATATGCTGCACGAGGCGGAACATAACTTTGCCGCCATGGGCCTGAAAGGCAAGGCGCCAAGCGTCGATTGGAAGCAGATGCTGTCTTACAAGGACGACACAATCGCGCAGAACACCGGCGGGATCGAGTTTCTGTTCAAGAAGAACAAGGTCGATTGGATCAAGGGCTGGGCAACCATCCCCGAGGCGGGCAAGGTCAAGGTTGGCGATGACGTCCATGAGGCGAAACATATCGTCATCGCGTCTGGGTCCACCCCGGCAAGCCTGCCGGGTGTCGAGGTGGATGAGAAAACTGTTGTCACCTCTACCGGCGCGCTGGAACTGGGCAAGATCCCCAAGACCATGGTCGTGATCGGCGCAGGCGTGATCGGGCTGGAGCTTGGGTCGGTTTATGCCCGTCTGGGTGCGGATGTGTCGGTGATTGAGTATCTAGATGCGATCACCCCAGGGATGGACGGAGAAATCGCGCGCCAGTTCCAGAAGATGCTGACCAAGCAAGGGCTGAAATTCACCCTCGGCGCGGCTGTGCAGGGTGTGACGGTCAAGGGCGGCAAGGCCACCGTGACCTATAAACTGCGCAAAGATGACAGCGAACATACGATGACCGCCGATACCGTGCTGGTTGCTACAGGGCGCAAGCCGTACACCGATGGTCTGGGCCTGTCCGATCTGGGTGTTGAGTTGACCGAACGTGGCCAGATCAAGACGGACAACAAATATGCGACCAATGTGCCGGGCATCTATGCCATCGGCGATACGATCACGGGCCCGATGCTGGCCCACAAGGCCGAGGATGAAGGCATGGCCGTCGCCGAAGGCATCGCCGGTCAGCACCCACATGTGAATTACAACGTGATTCCCGGCGTGATCTATACCCACCCCGAGGTCGCCAATGTCGGCGCGACCGAGGAAATGCTGAAGGAAGAAGGCCGCGCCTATAAGGTCGGCAAATTCCCCTTCATGGGCAATGCCCGCGCCAAGGCGAACTTTTCGGGCGAAGGCTTCGTGAAAATCCTCGCCGATAAGGAAACCGACCGCATTCTGGGCGCGCATATCATCGGGCCTATGGCGGGCGATCTGATCCATGAAATATGCGTCGCGATGGAATTCGGAGCTGCAGCCGAGGATCTGGCCCGCACATGCCACGCCCATCCGACCTATTCAGAGGCGGTCCGTGAAGCGGCACTCGCCTGTGGCGGCGGCGCGATCCACGCCTGATCTGATACGGCGAGGCGAGTGATCATGATGGCCCTTGGGGCCATCGTGGCGTCTCAGCGCGACGAATTCCCGGCGGTTGCGCCGTATTCACCATATCAGTGCCACAATCCCATCGTTATTTTGCGCATGTTGGTGTCGTGTGGCAGGGTTAACGATGAAAAAGGTGATTTTCGCTTTCCTGCTATGGTTCGGCCTTGTGGGACCTGCGCATCCTTTCACCGGCGGGACGGGCAATTTTGACGGTCTGGTCTTTTTATCCGAGACCCGTATTCCCGGCCCGGGTGGCACCCCTTATGCGCTGTGCCAGACAACCCGGGATTTCCGACTGCTTGGGCTGACCCTGACCCGGGTTAAGACTGGTTTTGGCCTATCACAGGACGCTTGCACGACGTCAGCCAACCGCAGTTTCACCACCGAACAACTGAAAATTGCCCAATCTCTTGGATTGATTGAAGGCGATAATCCGTTCACCACTTCACGCAGCGGGCAATCCCGCATGGCGGCGTATGCCCTTTGGCTTGCGGTAGCGCTGGCCCTGCTGGCGGTAATCATCCGGCGCGTCAGGTCCATTCTCGGCCTCACGCCCGGTGCCCCGCTGCGCCAAAAGGCCACGCGGCGCATTCTGCTGGCCATGTGTCATGTCGGCAAATGTGATGGCATCGTCGCAGCCGCAGAACTCGCGCTGATCGGCGAAACGATAAGGCGGCTGACAGGTCGGACTGTCCCTGTGGCCGACATCATACGGGTGGTGGATCGGATCGACGCACCACCAACCCCGGCGGATTTTATCGCCTTTGGTCGCGGGCTGCTTGATCATGAAAAAGACGCCATGATCCTTGGCGTACTGACTGTCGCCATTGCCAGCGGTAGAATGTTTCCAGCCGAGTATCAGTTCGTGATCACATTGACGCACGGGCTGGGCGTACCAGCAGAAGATGTCCGGCGCCTTGTCGATCAGGCGATCACGGCAAGGACAATGCGTCAATCCGCTTGCTAGCCTTTCAGCATCCGCAGCCCCTGCGTCACATCCGTACGAATCGCCAGGCGCAGACCGGGTTCATCGCCCGCTTTCAACGCGCTGAGGATCAGCTTGTGGTGGTATGGCGGATCCTTGCGGTTCAGGCGTCCGTAAAGCGCGCGCATTGTGGGACCCAATTGCAGCCAGACCGTTTCCGTCATCGCCAGCATCGCCGGGGCCTGGGCGCGCAGATAAAGCATGCGGTGAAATTCAAGATTCATCCGGATGTAACCTGATGCATCATGCCGCGCGACCATCTGGCTGACGCCCTGATTGATGGCCTCCAGCCGGTCGATCAGGGCGAAGTGCGCGCGCGGCAAGGCCCGAGAGGCAAGTTCCGGTTCAAGCAGCGCGCGCAATGTCGCCAGTTCCTCGATCCGGTCATTCGACAGCGCGGGTGTCGAGACACGGCCAGAGGATGACAGGAACAAGGCGCCTTCGGCGACCAGTCTGCGCACAGCCTCGCGCGCCGGGGTCATGGAGACATCAAAGCTTTTCCCGATCCCCCGCAGGGTCAACGCCTCGCCCGGGCCGATTTCGCCGTGCAGGATCTGCGTGCGCAGCGCGCGATAGACCCGCTCATGGGCAGAGGAATTTGAATCAAGGGGACGGGGCTGGATCAGCATGATTTGTATGTGATCACAAACAATCCCCCGGTCAATCGTCGAAACGCATGCGATGAAGGCTTTCGCCGTGGTCACGCAGCCATTGCCGGTGCGCGTCATAGCCAGGGCACAACTGGGCAACGATGGCCCAGAAGGCAGGCGCATGGTTCATTTCACGCAGATGCGCGACCTCATGCGCAGCGACATAATCCAACACCGCAGGTGGCGCCATGATCAGCCGCCAAGAATACATCAGCACGCCCTTGCTCGAACAGGACCCCCACCGCGACCGCGTGTCCCTGATCGACAGCCTGCTGTAGGTCAGTCCCAGCGTCGCGGCATGCCGGTCTGATGCGCCCGCCAGCGTGTCGCGGGCCATGGCGCGCAGGCGGGCACGGATCGCAGCGCTGGCATTGCGATGGGCGGGCACCTCGATTCGGTCATCCAGAAGCCGGACCCGCGCGCCTGCACCCTGCACCACATGCAGCGCCCTGCCGTGAACCGGTACGACACTGCCGAACGTGACCTGTTGCGCAGGCAACATCTGGGACAGATGACCGCGCAGCCAGCTTTCCTTTTCGCGCAGAAAGGCGATTCCCTCACGATCAAGCGCGCCTTGGGGCATTGTCAGCGTAACGCGTCCGTCCAGCCGCGAAATACGCAGCGACAACCGCCGCGCCTGCGCGGATTTGCGCAATGTCACGTCAATCGGGGGGTTGCCATGTAGCACGTGACGGCCCATATCCAGCTTTCTATATTCACCTGCGCCAAAGCCTTTGACACCTTGTCTTGCTTATGGCAGTTGGCGTCGATCACCCGCAAGGGGCGACCAAGTTTTTGAAGGGATAGCCTATGCCAAATGAAGAATGGGGCACCAAACGCGTCTGCCCCGAAACCGGCAAACGCTTTTACGACCTGAACGCGACACCGATCATCAGCCCGTATACGGGCAAAGAGGTGGCCGTCGATACATCCAAGACCCGCACCATGGTCGCGGATGCCGAAGATCTGCAATCCAAGAAATTGCGCGACACCGATGATGACGAAGATCTGGTGCTCGACGATGAAGAGGATGAAGATGTTGATCTGGGCGATGACGTGCTGGAAGATGACGACGACGATGACACCGTATCGTTCGACGATCTGGGCGATGTCGCGGCCAAGACCGACGACGACTAAAAGCTGGTATCCGGGCGCGATTAGCACTTGATCTCGCCCGGTCTGCTGCATAGACAGCAAGCGCAACGCAGGTTGCACGTGGGGCCATAGCTCAGATGGGAGAGCGCTTGCATGGCATGCAAGAGGTCAGGGGTTCGATTCCCCTTGGCTCCACCAATTTTCTCACCGCCCGGAAAAGCGCTGATCTCTCTCCCTTACAACAACCCGTTCGGCAGTGGCTGTTCATTCGCGGTATTGATCCGACGAAACCAGAGCGTCAGCGCCGCTGATGTCAGCACGATGAACAGCGAATAGAGGGCGGGGACGGCCATTATTCCCTGCGCCTCGGTCCCGCTGAAGGTGAAGGCGATGATTGCGATCGCCAGCGGGCCGTTCTGGATTCCCGTTTCCAGCGCCACAGTGCGCGCATTGCGTGGATGCAAACGCAGCAGTTTGGCAAATCCATAGCCGATGGCGAACCCGAACAAACCTAGCGTGATCGATGCGAAATAGGTGCCCCATGATGTCGCCAGCAGGAATTCCCAGTTGCGCGGAATCCATGACACGATCAGGAACACGATAAAGATCAGCGCCAACAGCGATCCGAAGAATTCTGTCACCGCCCCGACGTTCGCGTTGAATTTGCGCAAGACCATCCCGATAGCGACAGGCACCAAAAGCAAGATCAGTGTAACGATGATATTTTCGCGCGGGATATCAAGATCAAGGGCACCGGCATAAATCAACAGGACAATCGGGATCAGGATCACGCCAAAGACGGTGGATGTCACCGTCATCAGGACCGATAGCGCCAGATTGCCTTTTGAGAAGTATGTAAAAATATTCGACGTGGTCCCACCCGGCATGCAAGCCATGATAAGAATGCCGATCTTGATCGGATCAGATACCGGCAGGGTCGTGGCCAGAACAAAGCCGATCAGCGGCATGAAACCGAACTGTGAAATCACCCCGACACCAAGACCATAGGGCCGTTTCAGCGCCAACGCAAAGTCACGCGGGGTCAGTGAGGCACCCATCCCCAGCATGATCACGAAAATCATCATGGCCAGAATGGCCTGTTCCAATGGTCCGACCATCCTAAACCCCCAGCTTTATAAAATACTTGTTCATGCTGCCTTTGCCTGCTCTTGGGCACGCAGATCCTTGCGGAGGATTTTGCCGACATTGGATTTTGGCAGCTCGTCGCGGAATTCTACGAATTTTGGCACCTTGTAGCCGGTCAGATGCTCTTTGCAGTAGGCGCGCAGGCTGTCCTTGGTCAGCCCCTCTTCATGCGGAACAACAAATGCTTTCACCGCCTCACCAGCAGCACCGTCCGGCACGCCTATCACGGCGACCTCCAGCACATCCGGATGGGCGGCGATGACATCCTCGATCTCATTAGGGTATACGTTAAAACCGGAGACAAGGATCATGTCCTTCTTGCGGTCCACGATGCGGAAATAGCCGTCGGGTTCCATGATCCCGATATCGCCTGTCAGCAGCCAGCCGTTCTGGATTGACTTGGCTGTCTCATCGGGTTTGCCCCAATAGCCCAGCATGATCTGCGGGCCTTTGGCGATCAATTCGCCCGCCTCGCCCTGGGGCACATCGGCGCCGTCCTCGTCGACGCAGCGCACATCCGTCGATGGCAGCGGTACACCGATGGACCCGTGACGCGCGTTGCCGAACGGATTAAAGGTCAGCACGGGCGAGGATTCGGTCAGACCGTAGCCTTCCAGCACCGGTTTCCCGGTGATTTCCTCCCAGCGTTCGGCCACCACCTTTTGCAGCGCCATACCACCGGCAGAGGCGAATTTCAGATGGTGGGGCGGGGTATCAAGAAACCACATCTCATTATTCAGCCCGTTGAACAGGGTGTTCACCCCGCTAAGCCAGGTGATCTTGTAATTCTCGAACGCGCGTTTGAGATTGGTCAGAGGACGCGGGTTCGGGATCAGGATGTTGCGCGCGCCGATGGAGTAAAACCCTAGAAAATTCACTGTAAAAGCAAAGATATGGTAAAGCGGCAAGGCGGTCAGAGCGACCTCTTTGCCCTTTTCAAGGTTTGTGATCATCGACATGGTCTGCGCCATGTTCATCAGGATATTGGCATGCGAGAGCATCGCCCCTTTGGACACGCCCGTTGTGCCGCCGGTATACTGCAGGCAGGCGACGTCATCGGGCTTGATCGTGCTGCGATAGGCCTCGATGGCGTTGTGTAGGCTGTCGTGTTTGGCACGCCCTTTGGCAATGGCATCAGGCAGGCGGATATGCGGGATCGTGATGGGCTGCACGGACTTGTCCCAATGTTTCTGTACTAGGCCCACGATCATCCGCGGCAGGGCTGGCAGAAATTCCGCGACCTTCGTGACGACGACATGTTTGACCGGACAGGTTTTCATCGCCTCGGCCAGTTTGTCGGCGAACATATCCACAACGATCACGGCGGTGGGTTCGGCATCGGCAAATTGTTTGGCCATCTCCTCGGCGGTATAGAGAGGGTTGACATTGACCAGAACGCAACCCGCCTTGAACACTGCCATTGCGGCAACCGGATAGGCAAGACAATTGGGCACTTGGACAGCGACCCTGTCACCGGCCCGCAATCCGGCGATATCGCGCAGATAGACAGCCAACGCATCTGACATCTCATTAGCCTGCCGGAACGTCAGCGTGCCATTCATGCCGTTGGGCAGGACCGCAGTGAAGGCGGGCAGGTCGCCATAGACAGCAGCGGTCGAGGTAATGAAATCCCCAAGGGACCGATGTGACATATCATTTACGGTTGTTGGTACAGACGAGCCATAAATGGCCGTCCATGGACGGTCTTCTCCCACAATGCTTCCTCCCAAAAGCCGTTTGGAATGAGCGTAACGAGAAAACATCGCTTGTGAAGCTGGTGATTGCCGCAGGACGTAACGTCGCAAGTGCGCAAAGAGGCTGCGCGCGGACGGAAACTTGTCAACACCGGCCCTAAAACGATATAGAAACCCAAGCAACTGATTTTTATCCGCTACCCGCGAGGATTTCCAGGCGTTTTCGATCACATGTCGATTTTTTCAGACCCGAACGATATCAGAAAGTCCTTGAATACATGAACTATGCCGGACCAATTCTGCTGACTGGCGACCAGATTGCCGGCATAGCGGGACAACCCACCAACCCGCCCGGTGTGAACCAAGGCGACCCGAACTTCGGGATGGTAATGAACGATGTCACCGCATTGGGTGGGCCGGAGGATGTTTATCGCTTGGTTTGGCAGAACAACCTGAACCAGTCAGACACGTTTTTCAAGAACGGCCAGAACTGGCGCCTACAGAAATATACGGGCAGCGGAGACCCCGCGCAGGATGAAAGCGGATGGTCAAATATCGGTCTTTACAACAATTTGACACCGAAGAATGACCTGGTCTCAGGTGTGGGCGGCGGCGACGAATACATCGTCTTCGAAGCTACGGACGGCAGGCATTTGCTGTTTGATGTCAGGGGCGGGCTGCCCACGACGCCCACGCGACTGACCTACGCTGCGACCGATCAGGAAACGCTCTCTTCTCCCGACAATACGTCAAGCCAGCTGAACTTTTCTACCTCATATGGGGCGTTCAACCCCATTTGCTTTTGTGCCGGAACATTGGTCGAAACAGATCGCGGACCCATCGCAATTGAATATCTTGTCGTTGGCGACCTGGTCCAAACAATGGACCGGGGGCTGCAACCGATCCGTTGGATCGGGCGTAGTGAAATCAGCCTTACCAAGGCATTGCTTTACCCGCATATCCTGCCGGTGCGGGTCGCGGCAGGGGCGATAGGTCCGGCGCTGCCCGCGCGCGATCTGTGGCTGTCACCGCAGCACCGCTTGTTGATACGCTCTAAAATCGTTGAACGCATGACCGGGCAGCCAGAGACCCTGGTCGCGGCCAAGCAGCTTTGCGCCATTCCCGGTATCACGCAGACGACCGAGCCCCGCGCGGTGACCTATCTGCACCTGCGGCTTGATCACCACGAGCTTATCAGTGCAGAGGGCATTTGGGCCGAAACGCTGCTGCTGGGCGCGCAGGCGCTGCGCAGCATGGATGCGCAGGCGCGCCAAGAACTCGCGCTGATCTTTCCCGAAGTGATTGAAGGGCTGCAAGACGCGGCACGTCCCGTCATGTCCGGCCGTCAGGCCCGTAGCCTGGCCCAGCGCCACAACAAGAATGACAAGCCCCTGCTGGACATGACCGAGTGACCTGAATGCTGCGGCGCGTCGCCCGGATTCACTCTGCTGGCGATAGCGCAGTGCCCGGCAGGTGCCGCTTGGCGCGTTTTTCGCCCAGCATCAGCATCGCAGGTGTCACCAGCAGCGTCAGGACCGTGGCAAAGATCAGCCCCCCGGCGATGGCGCTGGACAATTCAGTCCACCATTGGGTTGACGGCGCGCCATAGACAATCTCGCGGGTGAAAAAGTTGATGTTCAGACCGATAACCATCGGCATGAGTCCCAGCGCCGTCGTCACCGAGGTCAGCACGACCGGGCGCAGACGCTGCGCCCCACTGCGCAGGGCGGCTTCAAGCGCGGATTGGCCTTCGGCGCGCAATTCGTTGAAAGTATCAATCAGCACGATGTTGTTGTTGACCACGATCCCCGCCAAGGCAATGACACCGATCCCGCCCATGACCACGCCAAAGGGTCGACCGGTGATCATCAGCCCCAAAAGGACCCCGGCAATAGAAAATACGATGGCGGACATCACCACAAAGGCCTGCCAGAAACTGTTGAATTGCGTCAGCAGGATCACGAACATCAGTCCAATCGCCGACGCAAAGGCGCTGAGCAGGAAGATCATGGATTCGGCCTGATCCTCGGCCTCACCACCGAATTTGATGCTGACGCTGTCTGGCAGATCAAGGTCCGCGATCGCCGCCTGCAACGCCAACGTCTGGTCATTGGCCAGCACGCCGGGGGCAACATCGGCGGAAATCGTCATCACGCGCGCCTGATCAATCCTTGTGATCGTGCCACTGCGTGGTGCTGGCTCGAAGGAGACGAAGTTCGAAATCGGCACCAGCCCGACAGAGGTCGGCACACGCAACGCCTCCAGCTCTTCCAGGGTGCGGTTGGCCGCAGGGAAGCGCACGACGATATCCACCTCGCCGTCGCCGTCGCTGGGGCGGTAATTTGCAACGTTGATGCCACGCGTCAGCAATTGTACGGCCTGACCCAAAAGCGCCACATCCGCGCCACTGCGCGCGGCCTCTGACCGGTCGACGGTGATCTGCCATTCCACACCCGGGTTCGGACGCGAATCGACGATATCAATAAAGCCACCAAGCCCGTTCATCGTATCGATGATGGCCTGAACCGCATCTGTCTGGTCCGTCGCGACGGGGCTGTAGATTTCCAGATTGATCGGCTTGCCGCCGCCTGGTCCGCCGGCATCGGTCTGAATTTGCACCTCGATCCCGGGAATGCGCCCGACGTCATCACGGATATCTTCGGCAATCAGCGCGACCGGTCGACGCGTGTCCCAATCGGCCAGTTCCAGTTGCAGCGTCCCGATCACGTCTCCGCTTTCCACCGACCCGCCAGAGCGCGCATAGACGCTGGCGATTTCCTCATAGGCGGACAGCCGCGTCTCGACCTGCCGGATCAGCGCGTCTTGTTCGTACACGGAAAAATTATCCTTCGCCAGAATCTCGACCTGGGCAAAGTCCGGTTCGACGGCGGGGAAAAATGTCAGGCCATTGCCGAACTGACCATAGGCCGAAAATGATGCTACCAAGGCGATGACCGCCAGCCCGAGCGTGGTCCAAGGCCGCAGGATCGACCATTCCAGCACACGGATATACCCCCCCATGAAACCGGTCATATCACGCGGATCACCATGTTCGGCGGCATGGGCCTGCGCCTTGGCGCGGGCGGTCTGCCCTTGGCGCTTGCCGATGATGCCGCCCACGACCGGAATGAAGATTAGCGCCATGAACAGGGACGCGGTCAGCGTGACGATCACGGTGATCGGAAGGAATTTCATAAATTCGCCAACGACGCCGGTCCAGAACAACAGCGGGAAGAACACGCAAAGCGTGGTCGCGGTCGAGGCGATGATGGGCCATGCCATCCGCTTGGCCGCGCGCGCGTAAGCACTGCGCGCAGGGTCGCCTTCCTGCAGATAGCGGTCGGCGAGTTCTACCGTGACAATCGCCCCGTCCACCAGCATCCCCACCACAAGGATAAGCGAGAAGAGCACGACGATATTCATGGTCAGGCCCATGAAATACAGCACAGCCACACCCGACAGAAAGGCGCCGGGAATCGCCAGCCCGACCAACACCGATGATCGCAGGCCCAGCGCATAAACGACCACGATCATGACCAGAATGATCGCCGCGATCACATTGGCCTCAAGATCAGACAACATCGTCTTGACGGTTTCGCTTTCGTCGAGCGTATAGCTGATTTCCACATTTTCAGGCCAGTTAATGCGCACCCGTTCGATCACGTCACGCACCGCATCGACCGTATCGATGATATTCGCACCGGCACGTTTCTTGATTTCCAGCGCCAGCGCGGGCTGGCCATCGATCCGGGCAAATCCGGTCGGATCCTCGAAAGTGCGCCTGACCGTGGCGACATCGGCAAAAGTCACGACGGTCTGGCCGCGCGTGATGATCGGCAGGTCCATGACGTCCTGCACATTTTCGATCAGACCGGGCACTTTCACAACGATGCGTCCGGCCTCGCTTTCGATCGCGCCGGCGGCGATGAGCTGGTTATTACGGGTGATTGAACTGATCAACTCGTCAAAGGTCAGATTATAGGTCTCGAATACCGTGGGATCGATCAACACTTCCAGAAGCTCGGTGCGTTTGCCGGCGACATCCACCTCCAAAACGCCGCCCAGCGCCTCGATCTCGTCTTGCAGGTTTTCGGCCAGACTGTTCAGCGTGCGTTCCGGCACGGGGCCGGACAGGATGACCGTCAGGATCGGAAACAGAGCAGTGTTAATCTCGACCACCACCAGTTGCGCGTCATCGGGCAGGTCATTTTCGGCCTTGTCGGCAGCATCGCGCACCGCGTCCAGCGCCAGCCTCGCGTCATAGCCGGGCTCGAATTCCAGTTGCACGCTGGCATGGCCTTCGCTTGCCTTGGCTGTCATGGACTTCAGACCCGTCAGCGCGGCAAATTCTGTTTCCAAAGGGCGGATCAACACGTCCTCGGCATCCTGCGGCGAAATGCCGTCCAGGGTCGCGGACACATACACCACGGGGATCGGGACCTCCGGGTTGCTTTCCTTGGGGATGGCGACATAGGCGACGGCGCCGATCAGCAGCAAAAATCCAAGGATCAGCCCGACAACCTTGCTGCGCCCGAATGCGGCGTCGATCACGCCGTTCATTGGAGGACTAGCGCGGTAAGATCCTCGCCCTGCGGGCGCGGATCAACTTCATCGCCTTCGTTGACGAAACCTTGCCCGATCGTGATGATCCGGGCAGTATCGGGCAGACCCGACACCCAGATCCCGTCAGTCTGCGCGCGGACGATATCGACCTGCGCAAAGGTGACACGGCTGTCATCATCCACCATTTTGATCCCCAGATCCCCATTGACACCCAAAGACAAAACCGCAGGCGACACGAAATGCCCGCGGGTCTGCCCGGTCGGCAAGGTGATCCGCGCACTCAGGCCTGCAGGCATGGTGCTTTCAGGATTGTCCACGGCGATTTCGACACGGAATGTCCGCGTCTGCTGATCGGCATTCGCGCCGATAAAAGTGACCGTGCCGGTTTTTTCTTCGCCGGTGATGAACCTGACATCGGCCGCCTGCCCGGTTTCCAACCGCGAAAGGGCCTGCTGCGGTACCTGCACGACGACGGTCAGCGGATCATTGTCCAACACCTCGGCCACGGAATCGCCGTTATCCACGAATTCGCCGACACTGATGGTCAGATCATTCAGACGGCCTGCGAATGGCGCGATGATGATGGTATTATTCAAACTATCTTGTGCAGCAGTGACGGCGGCATCGGCGGCGGCAACCGCGGCGCGGGTCTGCGAAACGCGGTCTTCGGTCGCGATCCCACGGTTCTGCAGGGCCAGCGCATTGTCATAATCGCGCTGCGCCTGTTCCGCCTGAGTTTGTGCCTGAACCAGTTGCGCCTCTGCGATGCTGGCGTCGATCTGCGCGATCTGCTGTCCGGCGCTTACCAGATCGCCGCGCGAAACCGCAACGCTGGCGATCTGACCCGTTGCCTTGGCCCGGATCGTCGCGGATCTGTCGGGGATGGACTGCCCTTCCGCCGTCAGCACCAGCGGCACGTCACGCGCCACCGAGTCCATGACAGCCACGCTGGTCACGCGGGCGGTCGTTTCATCAGCGGCTTCGCCCTGCCCTGAGGCAGGCATCACATAACCGCTGCCCATCCAGCCGACCAGAACCACAACCAAAAGTCCGGCAATCCACACCGACCGCCCGGCACCGGCGTCGGTATGGAATTTCAGCTTACCTGTCTGATCCAAAGACTTATCGCCAGCCATGTCCTGATCCTTTTTATGCGACAGTCACCCTCGGACCCCGCCACTTGGGTCAGGTAATGCGCCCCCGTCCTTCTTGCCAGTAATTTGTAGGAATAAACTGTGATATAATCACAGAAAGATGAATTTGTGCCTCATTTTGGGCAGGCGCCGACCGACGGTGGGCTGGACAAATCCCGGAACGCCATGCCAATCGTGTAGGCAGAACACAGGAAGCACCCGATGCCAGCCACCGCTTGTCGCGCAACAGCAACATCTTGATGGGGGACGACCAAGCACAACCCGCCCTTTGTCCGCTGGGGATTGACGGCGTTCTTGTACGGTTTTCGCGCGCCCTGACGTCACAGTCGAATGCGCAGGCAAGTGCCTTTTGCGAACAGATCAGAGCCGCTGATGTGCTGGGTGTGACGGAAGTCGCGTCCTCTCTTACCTCTGTCCGGGTGGGATTTGATCCGGAGGTGACCGACAGGCAGGCGATCAGCGATAAGCTGCGAGAAATGCTGCAGAACCAGCAGAGCGCCGATACGTCGCCCCGCCGTCTGTGGCATATCCCCGTTGCCTTCGGCCCCGGGCATGCACCCCAACTGCAAGAGGCAGCAGCGCTTGCCGGGCTGACGCCTGATCAGGCTATCGCCGAGATCACCGCGCAGGTCCTGCGCGTGCTAGCCATCGGCTTTGCCCCCGGTCAGCCTTATCTGGGGATGCTGCCGCCGCATTGGGACATTCCGCGCCAGTCCGACCTGACGCCAAAAGTGCCGCGTGGCGCGCTGGTGGCGGCTGTGCGCCAGCTGATTGTCTTTGCTGCGGACACGCCCACCGGCTGGCGGCAGATCGGGCAAAGCGCGTTTTCGGTCTGGCAGCCCGATAGTGACGTGCCCTTCCCACTTGATGCAGGGGATGCGGTGCAGTTTTGCGCGGTGTCCGACGATACCCTGCGCGATCTGCAGGTAAATTCTGACAGCAACGGTGGCGCGCGCTTTGAGGTCTTGCGCTGATGGCGGAACTGACGATCCACAGCGCCGGCCCCGGCAGCATCACGGTGCAGGACCTTGGGCGTCCTGGCTGGACCGCTCAGGGCCTGTCGCGCGGCGGTGCCGCCGACCGGCTTGCCGTGCTGGAAACGGCAGCCTTGCTGGGCGGCGACACAGGTTTCGCCGTGCTGGAGATGATGGGTGCAGGCGGGGTATTCAGCGTGGACGCGCCGACACGGATAGCCCTGACGGGCGCGGCGATGCAGGCCAACATTGATGGAGCCACCGTACCGCCCAATACGACGCATCTGCTGGCCGCCGGTGCGAAGCTGACCGTCGGTGGCGCGCGGCGTGGGGTCTTTGGCTATCTGGCCTTTGCCGGCGGGATCACGACCGCCCCAATCATGGGCAGCCGCGCCACCCATCTGACCGCCGGTCTGGGCCGTGCGCTGGCAGATGGTGATCGCCTGCCTTTGGGCGGTGATCCGGCCCCCGATACGCCACCGCTGCGGCTAGACGTGGAAGACAGGTGCCATGGCGGGACCATCCGGGTGATGCCCTGCCCGCAAACCGATCTGTTCGAGGATGAGACGTTGAACAGCTTTCTGGCCACGCAATTCGTGCGCAGCCCCCGTGGAAACAGGCAAGGCGTGCGTTTTGATCATGACGGTGCCGGATTCGCGGCCACCGGGGGATTGAGCGTCACCTCTGACCTGATCGTTCCCGGCGATGTGCAACTGACCGGCGACGGGGTGCCCTATGTCCTGCTGGCCGAATGCCAGACGATTGGCGGCTATCCTCGGATCGGCACCGTTATCCCTGCCGATCTGGCCCGCGTGGCACAGGCAGCGCCGGGCACGAAGGTGCAGTTTGCCCTGCTGACCCTGGAACAGGCCGATGCGACGGCGCAATCAGAAGTCGCGTTCCTGCGCAACCTGCGCGCCGCCTGTCAGCCACTGGTCCGCGATCCACATGACATTCCTGATTTACTGAGCTACCAACTGATCAGCGGTGCGACCGCTGGCCATGATCTGGAAAGTGACTGATATGCCGACCAAAGTTGATCTGAACGCCGATATGGGCGAAAGTTTTGGCCCTTGGGTGATGGGCGATGATGCGGCGCTGCTGGACATCATCACATCTGCCAATGTGGCGTGTGGGTTTCACGCGGGCGATCCCGATGTGATGGACCAGACCATGCGGCAGGCGGTCGCCAATGGCGTGGGCCTTGGCGCGCATCCGGGCTTTGCCGATCTGAAAGGTTTCGGGCGGCGCAATCTGCCAATCCCCGCCGCTGAACTGGCCAATGCCGTGGCGTATCAGGTCGGGGCCGCGCAAGCGATGGCAAGGCGCGCTGGCGGCCATATCAGGCATCTGAAACTGCATGGTGCGCTGGCGAATATGGCGGCGATCGATCAGGCCCTTGCAAAGGCGTGTTACACCGCCGCGCTGGAGGTTGACCCCGATCTGCTGATCATGGTGCTGGCCGCCACGGCGCAGGAACAGGCCGCGCGCGAGCTGGGCTGCGCTTGGGCGGGTGAAATTTTCGCCGACCGCGCCTATAATGACGATGCGACGCTGGTAGACCGCCGCCAGCCCGGCGCGGTGCTGCATGACCCGGCTGCCGTCGGCCCACGCATTCTGGCAATGTTGCAGGCGGATGCGATCATCACCAAAAGCGGCAAACACATCCCCTGCAGGATCGACACGATCTGCCTGCATGGCGACACACCCGGCGCCGTCGCCATCGCGCGCGGCCTGCGCGACCACCTGACGCAAGCCGGGGTCACGCTTGCCTCGCTTTAACTCCGGAGCCTGAAATGACCAGCTATTACGCCCCCACAGGCGGCCTGCCCCCGCAAAGCGATCTGCTGACAGGCCGCGCCGTGTTTACCACGAGCTATGCTGTTATTCCCAAGGGCGTGATGACCGATATCGTCACCAGCAACCTGCCGTTCTGGGACAGAACCCGTGCCTGGGTGCTGGCCCGCCCCCTGTCTGGCTTTGCCGAGACTTTCAGCCAGTACATTGTCGAGGTCGCCCCTGGTGGCGGCAGCACACGACCCGAGACCGACAATGCCGCGCAAGGTGTGATCTTCGTCGTCGCAGGCGATTTTACTCTGACCATCGCGGGCAAGGACCACGCGATGCGGCCCGGCAGCTATGCTTATCTGCCTGCCGGGTCTGACTGGCAATTGCGCAACGGCAGCGACGCGCCTGCGACGTTTCACTGGGTCCGGAAAATCTATCGCTCTCTCGACGGCATCGATGCGCCCCTAGCCTTTGTCACGGACGAAGCCGCTGCGACCACAATTGCAATGCCCGATACGGATGGGGTCTGGGCCACGACGCGCTTTGTTGATCCGGCCGATATGCGCCATGACATGCATGTGAATATCGTCACGCTGCAACCCGGCGGGGTGATTCCTTTTGCCGAGACGCATGTGATGGAACACGGGCTCTATGTGCTCGAAGGCAAGGCGGTTTACCGGCTCAATCAGGATTGGGTCGAGGTCGAGGCAGGCGATTTCATGTGGCTGCGCGCCTTTTGCCCCCAGGCCTGTTACGCGGGTGGGCCGGGACCGTTCCGCTATCTGCTGTATAAGGACGTGAACCGGCATATGCCGCTGTAAAGGCGCGCCGCGTTTCAACGCGCCGCAGGGAGTGCCGCACGAAATCCATCGGGGATCGCGTCATGGCCATCCAGCAGCAAGTCGGCCATGACCTGCCCTACCTTCGGAGCCATGCCAAAGCCGATCTTGAAACCGCCATTCGCAATGTATTCGCCTTGGCGCGTCGGGTGATGCCCAAGGACGGGCGCACGGCTGGGCGCGCGGGGACGGACACCGGCCCAGGTCTCGATGATGGTGGCCTTTTGTAGGACCGGGAAAGCGGCAATGGCGCGCGCAATCACATCATCAAGGGCGCTGTCCGTCGTGGCGGGGTCTGTGAAATCGCGTTCCGAGGTCGACCCGACCGCCACCGTCCCGTCGAGATGCGGGATGATATGCAGCGCATCGGCAAAAAGCTGCGGCGCGCCCGCTGCGTCAAAGCGCAAAAGCGCCGCCTGCCCTTTGACCCCATTGCCGCCGATTTCCTGCATCCCAGCCCAGCCGGTGGCCCAGACGATTTTGCCATAAGGCGACCCCACGGGCCGGATCGTCCCGCCGAGTGCCAGAACGGCGTCAGCCAGTGCCTGCGTCGCCCGGCGCGGATGGATCAGCGCAGAAAGCGTATCGCGCACGACAAAACCGCTGGGGGATGGTGGCATCCAGGGAACGTCAGTGACAGACTCTACCTGCCATGTAGCATGCCCCCGCCAGAGATTGTCTGCCGATGTCGCGCGCGCGCGCGCCAGTTCTACCGCGCGTGCATCCACCAAAGGCTGCAAACGACCGGTGCGGGCATAGCCAGTATCTGCGCCGGTCAGTTCGGCCACATCAGCCCAGAACGCTGCCGCCATGATCAGGCTGTCGAACTGAAATGCCTTTTTGTCATTCCAATTCTCCGGCACATGCGGGGCAAGCGCGCCGACGAGACCGCCACTGGCCCCTGCTGCCACACCGGCCGGGTCGATCACCTGCACCTGCGCGCCGCGCTTTGCGCAGGCATAGGCCACCGACAGACCAAAGACCCCTGCCCCCATCACCGTCACATCAGCAATTGCCATTCCGCGCCCTTCCGCCCAAAGATGCCCCAGACCTAAGGCAGCAGCGCATGACAGACCAGACAGCAAAACTTCAATGGCGCGACGGCGTGCCGATTGCGCGGGATTTCGACGATCCATATTTCTCGCTCGACGATGGTCTGGCAGAGACGCGGCATGTGTTCCTGAACGGCAATGACCTGCCTGCGCGGTTCGGCGGTGATTTTCATATCGGCGAACTCGGCTTTGGCACTGGGCTGAACCTGCTGGTGACCTGGGATGCCTGGGTGCAGGCCGGGCGGTCCGGCCAGTTGCATTTCACGTCTTTCGAGGCCTTCCCGATGGCACTGCCTGACATGGCGACAGCTTTGGCGCAATTTCCGATGCTGGCGGGATATGCAGACAAGTTATTGGCGGCATGGACGCCGGAGGCTGGCCCTGTCGCGCTCGACCCCGGAGTGACGCTGCAGGTCATCTCCGGCGATGCGCGCAAGACCTTGCCGGTTTGGCAAGGGCGGGCGGATGCATGGTATCTCGACGGCTTCTCTCCCGCCAAGAACCCCGAATTGTGGGAACCCTCACTGCTGCAGGCGGTCGCGGACCATACCCGACCGGGCGGCACGGCAGCGACCTATAGCGCGGCAGGCCATATCCGGCGCAGCCTGTCCGACGCCCGTTTCACCGTCACGAAACACCCAGGCTACGGGCGCAAGCGGCATATGACCCGCGCAAGGATGGACGATGCAAAGTAATACAAGGCTGGGGGTCATGCTGATGACACTGGTCACCATCATCTTTGCGATACAGGACGGAATTTCGCAGCATCTGGCGGTCAACAACAACGTCATGATGATCGTGATGGTACGGTATTGGTTCTTTGCCGCTTTCGTCATCACCATCGCCCGCAAACAGTCAGGGTCGATCCGGTCGGCGGCGCGCACCCGCCAACCGATCCTGCAAATCGCGCGTGGGACGATCCTGGCACTGGAAATCTGCGTGATGGTGACGGCATTCGTCTATCTGGGGCTGGTGGAGAGCCACGCGATCTTTGCATGCTATCCGCTGCTGATCGCGGCGCTGTCTGGCCCGATCCTTGGCGAAGGTGTCGGCTGGCGGCGATGGGCCGCGATCGGGATAGGCTTTGTCGGGGTGCTGGTGATCCTGCAACCGGGCTATACGGTTTTCGCTCCTGCGGCGGCAATCCCACTGCAGGCGGCGTTCATGTTCGCGCTCTATGGGCTGTTGACGCGCTATGCGGCACGGCTGGACAATACGACAACGTCATTTTTCTGGACTGGCACGTCCGGGGCCGTGGTGATGACCGTGATCGGCATCTGGTTCTGGGAACCGATGAGCGCGTCAGACTGGCGCTGGATGGCCCTGCTTTGCGTCACCGGGGCCACAGGACATTGGCTACTGATCAAAACCTATGAAGTGGCCGAGGCCAGCGCCGTCCAGCCCTTTGCCTATCTGCAATTGGTCTTCGCGAGCATGATTGGTGTCGGTCTGATGGGCGAGACGATCCGGCCAAATGTCGCCCTTGGTGCCGCTATCGTGGTTGGCGCGGGCCTGTTCACCCTGTGGCGCGCCCGCCAGAAAGCCGAAACTTCCGCATAAAATTATCTCCGCCAAAGGCGTAAAAACTCTTACTTAATCCCGCACCGGTCTTGCCACAGGCCGCAGCACCGGCTTTTGCCCGATCAGCAGCGACGTAAACTGCACCGGCCCCGCCTGCCCGGTAAGTCGCGCTTGATAGACCGGCAGGCTTTCCGTCACGCGCTGCACATAGTTGCGGGTCTCAACAAAGGGGATATGTTCGATCCAGTCGATCACATCCATCTCGCGCAGGCGCGGATCGCCGCGTTCGGACATCCACGTGCGCGGGCGGCTGGGGCCCGCGTTGTAACCTGCGGCGATCATCACCGGGCTGGGTCCAAACATATCCTGCAAATAGGACAGATATTCAGCACCCAGTGTCGCGTTATATTGCCAGTCACTGGTCAGGCGGGCGCGCGAATAGGGCAGGTTCAGGCGGGTTGCGACCTCTTCTGCGGTGGCGGGCATCACCTGCATCAGGCCGAGCGCACCTGCCGGGCTGCCGATACCGATGTTGAACTCGCTCTCGCGCCGCGCAATGGACAGGGCAAGGGCGGGATCCACCGGCAGATCCATCTGCGCCAGATCATGGATGGGATAATATATCTCGGGCAACAGGGTGCCACGCGCCACAGCAGTCTTGCCCAACAGCAACGTATAGTAATCTTCGTCCAGCGCGCTCAGATAGGCGCCCAGTTGCACCAGCGCGTCAGCCGACAGGCGTTCGGGCAAAGCGGCAAAAAACGTCACCGCCGCACCACGTTCACCGCCTGCCAGCAGGATCAGGGCGGCACGCGTCAGCTCATCTTCAAATACTTCCGCTCCGTCCCATGACACTGCATTTCCGACCAAGGCCGCATCCAGCGGGCGGTCGATCTTTTCAGATGCAAGAAGGCCGTAAAATGTCGTCTGATGCGCTGCCGCCAGCGCGTAAGCGGCTTGCGCGAGGTCGTCATTCTCCATCACCTCATGGGCGCGACCGATCCAGTATTGCATCCGCGCGGTGGAAATCGGGCCGGAAACACCTGCTGCCGCCACCTCGAAATGGCTCAGGGCCTGCGCGGGATCGCCCTGATAGATCAGCGCGATGTATCCCGCGAGCCATTCCAGATCGGCAAAGGATTCTCCCGTCGTCAGAAAATGGTTCGCCGCAAGGTCATAAGCCAGATCAGCGCGACCCTCGCGCATGTGCCAGCGCGCAAGCACTTGCCGGTAGCCCGACCAGCGAAACGGTTCCTGCAGGGCATCGGCGCTGGTCGATTGCGCGCGCAGCACCTCCGTCGCATCGGTCCAGTCGCCGCGGGATGCAAGCCAGCTATAACGGGCATAGAGAAGGCCAGGATTTTCGCGCAGCGAGTCTGGCACATCGTTGAACAGGGGCAGCATGTTGGCCGTTCCATTGGCATAGCCGATCCGGGCGGCGGTCAAGGCGCGCTGATCGGGTGCCAGCACCGGCAACAGACGGGCGGCATCACTGGTGCGGCCGCGCCACAACAGCGCATCGGCGCGGGCAGCATGATGCGGCGCAAGCGTTTCGGCGAACCGCGCCATCAGCGCCGCATGACCATCATCGTCCAGCCCAAGGGTCAGCCAGGCATCGCGCAGGACATTCCGGGCCTCGGCATCCTGCCCTGCCGCTTGCAGGGCATCGACCAGACGCACAACACCGGCACCCGTCAGCGGCGGGCTGTCCGCGAACCATGCGATGACCATCTGCGGGTCGGCATCCGTTGGGATCAACTCTTCCGCCTGCCGGCGCAGCACGGCAAGGCCGGGCCAATCGGGGCGGTCTGCGACAAATTCCTGATAGTCAGCGAATTCCGCATCCCCCGCGCGCAAGCGCAGCCATGTGAGAACGTCGCGTGTGACTGGATCAGCCTCTGCCGCGATCTGATAAGCCGCATCCCAGCCGGTATCCCGGGCCGCAATCGCCGCGACGGCGGTCTGATCAGCGCGCTGCGCGACAGCCGAACTTGCCGCGACAAGACATGAAAAAGTGATGGCCAAAAGGCGCATGGGGATCACCGCTCCTTTCTGTTTTGGCACAAGGTAAACGAGTGCTGCGACATGGCAACTGACAAACTTGGCAACAGGCAGAAAGGCGTCTAGTGTCCGCGAACTTTCGACCGGACGACTCGCCGTCCAGCACATAAGGAATTGTCGCATGTTCAAGGGATCCATCCCCGCACTCGTCACACCGTTCACGGATGGTCAGGTGGATGTTGCGACACTGAAAAAGCTGGTGAACTGGCATATCGAACAAGGCAGCCATGGGTTGGTGCCGGTCGGCACGACCGGCGAAAGCCCGACGCTGACACATGGCGAACATGATATGGTCGTGGAAATCGTCGTGCAGGAAACCGCCGGGCGCATTCCCGTCATCGCCGGTGCCGGGTCGAACAATACGATCGAAACCGTCCGTCTGGTGCAGGCCGCCCAAAAGGCCGGGGCCGATGCGGCGCTTGTTGTGACACCTTATTACAACAGACCCACCCAAGCCGGGTTGATCGCACATTTCACCGCCGCGGCCGATTGCGGATTGCCGATCATCATCTACAATATTCCCGGACGGTCTGCTGTGGACATGACCCCTGACACGATGGGCGAGCTGGCACGGCACCCGATGATCATCGGTGTCAAGGACGCGACCGGCGATCTGGCCCGCGTGCCCAAGCAGCGCCTGCGATGCGGCAAGGACTTTGTCCAGATCTCGGGCGAGGATGCGACCGCATTGGGGTTCAACGCCCATGGCGGCGTGGGCTGCATTTCGGTCACCGCCAATGTCGCGCCAAAACTTTGTGCAGAGTTTCAGGAAACCACGCTGGCAGGCGATTACGCGACGGCCCTCATTCAACTGGACCGGCTGATGCCGCTGCACGAGGCGATCTTTGCCGAGCCGGGCGTGTCGGGTGCCAAATATGGCATGTCCCTGCTGGGCCTTTGCAATGAAGATGTGCGCAGCCCGCTGGCACCGCTGACCGATGGCACCAAGGCCCGGATGCGGGCGGCGATGGTCCATGCGGGCTTGCTGAACTAGGCAGCAGCGCTTATCTGCTCGGGATGGCCAAGAAAAACGAAAAGACAAACTACAAGGTCGTCGCCGAGAACCGGCGCGCGCGGTATGATTTCGCGATTGAGGATGATATCGAAGCGGGCATCATCCTGATGGGATCCGAAGTCAAATCCTTGCGCGTCGGGCAGTCGAATATCGCCGACAGCTATGCCTCGGTCGACGATGGCGAATTGTGGCTGACCAATGCTTATATCGCGCCTTATGAGCGTGCGATGTTCAGCCATGAAGAACGCCGCAAGCGCAAGCTGCTGGTCAGCCGCAAGGAACTGTCGCGCCTGTGGAACGCGACCAAACGCGAAGGCATGACGCTGGTGCCGCTGGTCATGTATTTCAACGACCGCGGACTGGTAAAGCTGAAGATCGCGACAGCCAAGGGCAAGAAGAACCACGACAAGCGCGCGACCGAAGCGGCCCGCGACTGGGGACGCCAGAAACAGCGGTTGCTGCGCCACGGCGAATAGGCGGCACAGGGCGCGGTCCGTGATCCGGACAGGACCGGCTCTTCCCCCGGAGTATTTCCGGAAAAGAGAAGATGCGGGGACGCCTTGTTTCTGCGTGAACAGCGCGATAGTCACGGACCAAGTGACCCAGAGGCAATGTGATGAGCAAACCTGCGCCAGATGATCCCAAGACGCTTGTCAGCACCGATTGGCTGGCCGCGCATCTCAAGGACCCGGAGCTGCGGATACTCGACGCATCCTGGTATTTGCCGGATGCGGACCGGTCGGGTCTTGCGGAATACAGGGCCGGCCATATCCCCGGTGCGCGTTTCTTTGATATCGATGAAATCAGTGATCAACGCTCCGAATTGCCGCATATGGCCCCACCGGTCGAAAAGTTCATGTCGCGGATGCGTGCGATGGGCGTGGGTGACGGGCATCAGGTGGTCGTCTACGACGGGGCGGGGCTGTTTTCGGCTGCGCGCGTCTGGTGGTTGTTCAAGCTGATGGGCCATGGCAATGTCGCCGTTCTGGACGGTGGCCTGCCGAAATGGTTGAACGAGGGTAAACCTGTCACCGATGCCGCTGCCGTCATCCGCGACCGCCACATGACGGTGCAGCGCCGTGGCCAAATGGTGCGTGACGTGACAGATGTGGCCCGCGCGGCCAAGCTGGGCGATCATGTGATCATTGACGCCCGCGCGCCGGGCCGTTTTCGCGGAGAGACCCCGGAACCGCGCCCAGGTATGCGTTCAGGCCATATCCCGGGGTCACGCAACGTTTTCTATCATGACCTGCTGCACGCCGACGGCACGATGAAGCCACCCGCCGCCTTGCGTGCGGTCTTTGCCGACGCGGGCGTCGATCTGGACAAACCTGCGATCACCACTTGCGGGTCCGGTGTGACGGCGGCGATCCTATCGCTGGCGCTGACCCGGATCGGCAAGACAGATCATTCACTTTACGACGGCTCATGGTCCGAATGGGGCATGTATGCCGATCTTCCTATCGCAACCGGAGCCGCCTGATGCTGCAGAACCTGAAATCCCAGCCCGCCGACAAAATCCTTGCGCTGATGGCGCAATATCGCGCCGATCCCCGCGCCGATAAGATTGATCTTGGCGTCGGCGTCTACAAGGACGCAACCGGCAACACCCCCGTGATGCGGGCCGTGAAAGAGGCAGAGCGCCGGATTTTGGCAGATCAGACCACCAAGGCATATACCGGCCTTGCCGGTGACCCCGCCTACGGTGCCGCGATCCGTGATCTGGTGCTGGGCGATCATATCGCCGCCGACCGCGTGGCCGTGGTGGCAACACCGGGCGGTACCGGCGCGATCCGGCAGGCGCTGGAACTGATCAGAATGGCAGCCCCCGACGCAACGGTCTGGCTGTCGAACCCGACCTGGCCGAACCATCCGTCGATCATCAAATACCTCGGTATGAAGATGGCGGAATACCGTTATTTCGACAATGACACGCGAGGGATCGATTTCGACGGGCTGATGACCGATCTGGAAGGTCTGAAATCCGGCGATGTCGTCCTGCTGCACGGCTGCTGTCACAACCCGACCGGCGCGAACCTGACCAGCGACCAGATCGCGCAGATGATCACCCTGATGCAGGCCAAGGGCGCCGTCCCCTTTGTTGATATCGCTTACCAGGGTTTTGGTGACGGGCTGGAGGCGGATGCGCAGATCACCCGCCAGATTGCCGCCGCTTTCGACAATTGCCTGATTGCGTCAAGCTGCTCGAAGAATTTCGGCATCTACCGTGAACGTACCGGGGCGCTGATCGCGGTTGCAAAGGATGCGGACCAGCAGGCCCTGACGCAACAGAACCTGAACTTCCTGAACCGGCAGAACTTTTCTTTCCCGCCAGACCATGGGGCACGGGTTGTCACCACGATTCTGACCGATCCCGATCTGCGCGCAGATTGGGAGGCAGAACTGGAAGAAACCCGCCTGTCGATGCTGAACCTGCGTCAGCAGTTGGCGGACGAGCTGAAACGACTGACCAATAGCGATAGTTTCGACTTTATCGCGCATCACCGCGGCATGTTCAGCCGCCTGGGCGCGACGCCGGAACAAGTGGAGGCGATGCGCGCGGCCAACGGCATTTACATGGTCGGTGACAGCCGGATCAATATCGCCGGGCTGAATGCCGACAGCGTGCCGATTCTGGCCAAGGCGATTGTGACCGCAGGCGTCTAAGAAATTTCGGCGAAATTTCTTTCTTCCAGCAAAATTTTCGCGAAAAATTTTGCCACGCACCTGTGGTATATGCTGCAGGTGCACAAACATCCTTGTGACCCATTGCGCAATATAATACCAAAGAATAAATCTATTGCGCAATTTTGATACTCACGAGGTGCTTCATGTCATTCCGCCTACAACCCGCGCCCCCGGCCCGCCCGAACCGCTGCCAATTGTTTGGCCCCGGATCGAATACCAAGCTGTTTGCAAAAATGGCTACCAGTGCGGCCGACGTAATCAATCTTGATCTGGAAGACAGCGTGGCCCCTTCAGACAAGGACGCGGCCCGCGCCAATGTGATTGAGGCAATCAATATCGTGGATTGGGGCAACAAAACGCTCAGCGTCCGGATCAACGGGCTGGACACGCCTTATTGGTACCGTGACGTAGTCGATGTTCTGGAACAGGCAGGCGAAAGGCTCGACCAAATCATGATCCCCAAGGTCGGCTGTGCGGCAGATGTCTATGCGGTAGATGCGCTGGTGACTGCAATTGAACGCGCCAAAGGGCGCACGAAGAAGATCAGTTTCGAGGTGATCATCGAATCAGCCGCCGGCATTGC
Organism: Yoonia sp.; assembly: GCF_046292185.1. Taxonomy (GTDB): domain Bacteria; phylum Pseudomonadota; class Alphaproteobacteria; order Rhodobacterales; family Rhodobacteraceae; genus Yoonia. Next base: position 52,944 of record NZ_JBKBQY010000001.1, on the reverse strand, counting down.
ACATGTGGAAGAGATCGCCGCCAGTTCGCCCCGTATGGCGGCGATGTCGCTGGGTGCGGCGGATTTTGCGGCCTCCATGGGGATGCAGACCACCGGCATCGGTGGCACGCAGGAAAATTACTACATGCTCCATGGCGATACCCGCCATTATGCTGATCCCTGGCACTGGGCGCAGACCGCGATTGTCGCGGCCTGCCGGACGCATGGCGTGTTGCCCGTCGACGGCCCCTTCGGTGATTTCAGCGATGACGAAGGCTACCGCGCGCAGGCGCGCCGGTCCGCCACACTCGGGATGGTCGGCAAATGGGCGATCCATCCCAAGCAGATCGCGCTCGCCAACGAAGTTTTCACTCCCTCAGACGAGGCCGTGGCCGAAGCCCGCGAAATTCTGGCAGCAATGGAAGACGCAAAGGCGCGTGGCGAAGGGGCGACCGTCTACAAAGGTCGCCTCGTCGATATCGCCTCTATCAAACAGGCCGAAGTCATCGTTAGGCAGTCCGAGATGATCAGCGCCGCCTGACCCGCCCTGCCGTTGCCATTGTTCAGCGCATACGCCATATAATACGGACTTGTGGCAGAAAGGTGCGATGAACTGATGACCCTATACCTCGACTTTGAAAAACCGCTGGCCGAGATCGAAGGCAAGGCCGAAGAATTGCGCGCCATGGCCCGCGACAATGCGGATATGGACGTGTCGAAAGAAGCGACCGCGCTGGACAAAAAGGCGGTTGAGCTGCTCAATTCGCTTTACGCCAACCTGACGCCCTGGCGTAAATGTCAGGTCGCACGTCACCCCGAGCGCCCACATTGCATCGATTACATCAATGCATTGTTTACCGAATTCACGCCCCTTGCCGGGGACCGCAACTTTGCCGACGACCATTCCGTCATGGGCGGCATTGCGCGGCTGGACGGGCAGCCTGTCATGGTGATCGGCCATGAAAAGGGCAATGACACCAAATCACGCATCGCCCGCAATTTTGGCATGGCCCGGCCAGAGGGATACCGCAAGGCGATCCGGCTGATGGATCTGGCCGACCGTTTCGGTCTGCCGGTCATTACCTTGGTGGATACCCCCGGTGCCTATCCCGGTAAAGGTGCCGAAGAACGCGGCCAGTCCGAAGCGATTGCGCGCTCGACCGAGAAATGTCTGGGATTGAAAGTGCCGCTGATAAGCGTGATCATCGGCGAAGGCGGGTCAGGCGGTGCTGTCGCCTTTGCATCGGCCGACCGGGTCGCGATGCTTGAGCATTCGGTCTATTCGGTGATCAGTCCTGAGGGCTGCGCCTCGATCCTGTGGAAGGATTCCGAAAAGATGCGCGAAGCGGCAGAAGCTTTACGCCTGACGGCAAAGGACCTGCATGAACTGGGCGTCTGCGACAGGATCATTAAAGAACCCAAAGGCGGCGCGCATCGCGACCGTGGTGCCGCGATCAAGTCGGTGGGCGAGGCGTTGACATCCATGCTAGCAGAACTCGGCGGTAAATCGGGTGAAAAGCTGCGCAAGGACCGACGTGATAAATATCTGAATCTGGGTAGCAAGGGATTAGCGGCCTAAATTCGCCCGACCGGAAAACCCGCTTCGGCGTTCAACCGGTCAGAGGCGGCTTCGATCTCCGTTTCTAGCTGATGCATGAACGTGGCGATATCCAATCCCGGTTCGATCCGGGGCAGGAATTCGAACACGGCTGTCCCTTGATGCCGGTAGATCCCGCGCTTGGGCCAGAACAGTCCGACATTGGTCGCGACAGGCACAACCGGCTGGCCCAGTTCACGATACAGCGCTCCGGTACCGATCTTGTAGGGCGCCTTGACGCCGGGGGCGATGCGGGTGCCTTGGGGATAGATGATCAGCTGCCCCGGCATCGCGCGCCCGGCCCGCACATCGGCGACCATCTTTTTGATCGCTTGCCCGCGTTTGCCGCGATCCACGGGAATACAGCCGATCCGCATGGCGAACTGGCCGATGATCGGCGCGTATTTCAGGATTGATTTCAGGACGAACTTTCCGCGCGGGATTGCCCCATAGATCATCAACACATCCAGAAATGATTGATGTTTGGGGGCGACCATCACCTCGTCCGTGGGTGGGGTGCCACGGATTTCGACGCGCAACCCGATCATCCATCCGGCGGACCAGCGCACCCAGCGGCAATAGGCATGGCACGCGGCCACAGCCCCTGCCGGCGACCAGAGCGCGGCTGGCGTATAAAGAATACCGACCACCAACATCGCCACATAGATTTGCGCATTGAACACCAACGACCGAAGCCACTGGATTGCATAGGTCATGTCTGTTCCCTCAGGCGGCGGAAAGCGGCGGCGCGGGTCGCCACGAAGGCCACGATAGCCGAAGCCAAAGGAATGACCACCACCCACGTCCAGTCAAGGCCGATAAACCCGAATGCCATATCCATACCGCCAGCCACATTTGCCTGCGGCATGATCTGAAGCACGGCGACACCGATGACGACGCCGATGACAGCCCCGAAACCTGCACGCAAGGTAAAGCGGCGCACGAAGGCACCGGCGATATAGACATCACGCGCGCCGACCAGGCGCAGGACCCGGATCACCTGCGCATTTGCCGCCAGCGACGCATGGGCGGCCAAGGTGATCATCGCAGCCATGACGGCACCGATCAAGGACAGCACGCTCCACCCCGTCAGGCGCAGCCGTTCCGCCGCCCGCAAAAGGGGTTCGCGCCAGGCACCGTGATCATCCACCATGGCGCCGGGGACTTCTGCCTGCAAGCGCGCGCGCAGGCCGTCGAGGTCATAGCCGTCTTCGTCAGGCAAAATCTCGATCAATTGCGGGATGGGAAGGGTTTCGACAGGCACATCAGGCCCGAACCAGGGTGCCAAAAGCGCGCGCTGTTCCTCGGGTTCCAGCACACGGGCAGAGGCCACGCCGGTTGTGGTCTGCAGAACATTCACCGCTGCGCGCAACGCTTCGTTGGTCTGATCCAGATCGGCGGGCAGGCGTAAGGTGGCAGAGCGCGCCAGATCATCGGCCCAACCGCTTGCCACCCGCCCGGCGGTCAACGACAAGGCCAGCGCAAAGATCGCCAGAAACGCCATGGCAGCGGCGACGAAGACCGTCAGCCTTGCAGATATGCCCGTCGGCGGCACAGCGCGATCAGCCAACTGATCGCCAAGGATCAAAGCGATCACGGCCTTCACAGTTCCGCCCCCGCCTGTATCAACTGCCCGCCCTTAAGACGCAGCACACGTGCATTCACGTCAGATTTCATTGACCGGATCATTGCCAGATCATGTGTAGCGATCAGGATTGTTTTGCCCATCCGGTTCAGTTCCACCAAAAGCGCGAGAAGGCGCTGGGACATTTCCCAGTCCACATTGCCGGTCGGCTCATCCGCGATCACCACGTCAGGGGACATGATAACCGCCCGCGCCAAGGCAGCGCGCTGGCGTTCGCCACCCGACAATTCCGGCGGAAGTTGCCCTGCCTGTGGCCCCAGACTGACCCACGACAGCAATTGCGTCAGGTTATCCTGCGCTTCCGCGATCCTGTCCGCGACCGTCAGCGGAAGGGCGATATTTTCGGCTATCGATAGATGATCCAGAAACTGTGTGTCCTGATGCACTACCCCGATGCGGCGGCGTATCATTGCCACCTGATCGCGCGACAAATCAGCGGCATCCTGCCCAAACAGCCTCACATGTCCGACGCTTGCCCGCAAATCCGCGTAGCACAGCCGCAGCAATGTCGTCTTGCCCGCGCCCGACGGGCCGGTCAGAAAGTGGAACGATCCCGGTGCCAGCTTGAGCGAAACACCCGAAAACAGCGCCGTTCCGCCATATCCGTAAGATATGTTATCGAGTTCAATCACGATCTGTCCTTTGCCTGCACCCGCTGTATTGCCCAAATCTGCGACAGGTTTCAATGATCACTGCAATGCCGCGCGTGCAAAACCTTTGCGTTTGGTCTTTGCGCTGGTAGATTAACGCCGATAAGAACAATAAATCCGTGGCTCACGGGATGAGGGGTTGGCAGAATGCGGTTGATTTGTCCCAATTGTGGCGCGCAATATAACGTGTCTGACGATGCAATCCCGTCTGCGGGGCGCGATGTCGAATGTTCCAGCTGCGGGCATAGCTGGTTCCAGCCCGGCGCCGTGCCAGAACCCGCCGCCGAACACCCTCCCGCGCCCGAAGCGGGACCGATCCGTCGGTCAGTCGATGCGTCGATTGCCGAGATTCTCCGCCAGGAGGCCGCACGTGAACAACAATTGCGCGACGCCGAGACCGCACAAGGACAAGCTGAGCCGCAGGAATCATCTAAGGCCGATGCACCGCCCGCCGACAAGCCCATAGCAGCAGAAGCGCCGGCCGAAAGTGAACCGGATACCATCGTGCCCGCGCCTGCGGGCGTTACCCCCCGCCCCGCCGCTGTTGTGCGGGCCGATCCCAAGATGCGTGAAATGCCCAGCATGAGCGAGATCAACGCCAACCTGCGCGCGCAGTCGCGCCGTGCGGGCCCGCCTCAGCCGCCAACGGCAGAAGTGCAAGAGGCCGAGAATCGTCATGGTTTCCGGCGCGGGTTCGCCCTTGTGCTGCTGCTTTTTGCATTGCTGCTTGCGCCCTACATTTTTGCCGACCAGATCAGCGCACAATTCCCACAATCGCGGGACATCATGTCCAGCTATGTCGCGACAATCAATGGATGGCGGCTGACACTGAACCACTATGCGACGGCACTGTCAGGTTGGGCCGCCGCCGTGGCCAGCTAGACCGGTCAGAACTGCCCAAGCAGGCGGCGCAGGTAGTCACGTTCAACCTCCGGCCTGTCCTGTTCGGCAGAGCGGCGACGGATTTCGTCCAATAATTCGGCGGCGCGCCGGTTGATATCCATATCGCCCAACAGGTTCTGCTCTGTGCCCATCTGCCCGCTATTGCCCATTTCGCGCCCGAGCGGGTCACGTTGCCCTGGCACCGCATTCCCTGCCGCTTCGCCTTCTTCGCCAGACTGGCCGGTCTGGGCCTCGGCCATCGCTTGCCCCAATTCGCGCATCCCGTCGCGCAGGGCATCCATCGCCTCGGCCTGACGGTCGATGGCACCGGACAGATCACCGCCGCGCAGCGCCTGTTCCGCGCCTTCCATCGCGCCCTCGGCCCGGTCGAGCGATTGGCGCGCCGTGTCGCCTGAATCACCCGGCAGGTTCGGCAACCCGTCGCGCTGGCGCTGCAATTCCTGACGCAAGGCCTGCTGGCGTTCCGTCAAGCCGCGTTGGTCATCGCCGGGGCCAGACCTGCCCTGATCACTGGGGTCACTGCCCTGACCTTGGCCTCGGCCCTGCTCACCCTGGCCGGCCTCTCCCTCACCCTGCTCACCTTCTCCGGACTGACCTTGGCCATCCGGGCCTTGCTGCCCTGTCGAATCTTCCTGCTGGCCTTGTCCGCTTCCATCTGCACGGTTCTGCAAATCGCGGAAGGCATCGTCGGACAGGCCCTGCTGATCACGCAGCGTATCGGCCAGATCCTGCATGGATTGCTGGCCGGGGCTGGGAGGCCCGTCGCCACCCTCACCCTGCGCGACGCGCATGTTTTCCATCATCTGATTCAGTTGTTCCATCAGCGCCTGCGCCTCGGCCATCCGGCCTTCCTGCATCAGCTCTTCGATGCGGTCCATCATAGCTTGCAGATCGCTCATCGAAAGTTCCATGCTTTCGCCGCTGCTATCGGCCTGGTCAGTGCCGTCGCCGGGTTCGGCCTGTTCGGCCAGCATGCGCATGTAGTCATCTGTCGCTTCGCGTAACTCGTCCATCAGTTCGGCGATTTCCGCGTCAGAGGCACCGTTGCGCATCGCCTCTGACAGGCGTTCCTGCGCGCGGCGCAGACGTTCGCGGGCATCTGCCAGACGACCATCCTCCAACTGGATCGCAAGGTCCCACAGCGCGCTAACAATCTCGGCCTGCGTCTCTTCGTCCAGACCGACCAGCGCTATCGCGTCCATCCGCCGGATAATCGTACGCATGCGCAGATACATTGTTTCAGAGGTAAAAATATCCTCTGGCCGATGCGAAATCGCGCGGAGCAACTGCCCGACGCGGCGGGCATTGTCACGCGACCACATGAGATCGCGACGCTGTTCAATCACAGCGCGCGCCACCGGCTGGAAAAACCGCCGCCCCGGCAGGATCAGCGGTTCCGGGGCCGTACTTGCCGTCTGACCCGCCGCATCAGTGACGGACAGTTGCAGCGTCACCGGCAGGTTCGCCAGAGGATGCTCGCTGAGGTTATCGACCAGAAAGCCCTCGAATTCCGCCCTGTTGCCGGTAAAGGGCATCGGTAGATCCAGCACCAGATCGGGAATGGTTTCGGGATCGGCCGCCAGACCATGCCTGCGCTCTACCGCGGCAAGGTCCAGCGCGATTGTCGCAGTGCCGCTTTCGACGCCGTAATCATCACTGGCGCGGAAAGGCTGCGACATTTCCCCCATCGCATCCGCGGTGAGCGGGTCGGTAAGGGCCACAAAGGGCGGCGCATCGGCGACGGCCGTGACCGTCCAGCGCCGTTCATCTGGACCTTCCAGCGCCAGCGTACCGGAATAGACGATTTCGAATTGTTGTTGTCCTTCGGCCAGCGGCGGCAGGTCATCGGGCCGACCTGACACGTTTTCGTTCAGGCTTATCCCGCCAAGATCACCGTAGACCCGCAACGTCAGCATGCTGCCCGCAGGCACGCGCAAAGGGCCAGAGCGGATATCATTGAGATAAAGCGTCGGGCGCCCGGTATAGGCGGGCGGTTCGACCCAACCTTCCCAGACCGGGCCAGAGGCCAGCGCCGGCGACGGACCGGTCACGATATCGCCAACGCTCGTGACCCGCAGGACCGACCCGAAAAGGAGCGCCGTGATAAAGAACAATACAGCGATGAAGCGCAAACCATAAGGATCGCGATCAGCGATGCGCAGGTCAGGCTCAACAGCGCGGGCGGATTTCGTACGCTCGGCCATACGCGCGACATGCGCCTGCCAGACGGCCATGGATGCAGGATCGCCCGCACCGATGGCCTGTATATCCGCCACGGCGGCAATCGGACGACCCGGCAATGCGGCATCGACCCGCGCAAGCGCCTCTGCCGGACCGGGTATATGAAAGCGACGCAGCCCCCACAGCAGCGCCGTGACCAGCGCGATCAGAACGCAGGCAGCCAACGCCACCAATGCCGCAAGCGGCAGAAGGTCATGCCAGCCCATCATCAGCGGCGCGAGGGTCAGAAACAGGATCGTCCAGAAAGGCCAGAAACACCGGACCAAATTTTCCGCCACCATACCAAGGCGTGTCCAGCGAACGGGCTGGCGCAGGTGGCGCATCTGGTCGGGGATCTGGGTCAGCGTTTCTCTCCGCAGTTTGGGCTACTCCAGCCACTCTGGCAGGCTATCGCGCGCGATCATCTCTTCATAGCTAGGACGCCTGCGGATAACTGCAAATTGATCGCCTTTGACCAGCACTTCGGGGATCAGCGGACGCGAATTATATTCCGATGCCATCACCGCACCATAAGCCCCCGCAGACCGGAACGCGACCAGATCGCCCGCTGACATCGGCGGGATCTCGCGCCCCTTGGCAAAGGTGTCGCCGCTTTCACAGACCGGACCCACGATATCATAGCGGGCCAGATCAGTGCCGGGGGCGGGTTCGATGACCGGCACGATGTCGTGCCAGGCATCATACATCGCGGGGCGGATCAGGTCGTTCATCGCACCATCGAGGATCAGGAAATCGCGATCTTCACCGGATTTGACATAGATGACTTGTGATACCATCAGCCCAGCATTGCCGGAAATCAGGCGACCCGGTTCAATTTCGATCTCGCAGCCCAGATGGCCAAGGGTCCGTTCGATCATCGCGCCATAGTCAGACGGCAGCGGCGGCGCTTCGTTCGACCGGGCGTAGGGAATACCAAGCCCGCCGCCCAGATCAAGGCGGGTGATCTCATGCCCATCGGCGCGCAAAACCTCTGTCAGTTCAGCGACTTTTGCATAGGCCGCCTCGAAGGGGGCCAGATCGGTCAGTTGCGAACCGATGTGTACGTCGATGCCGATGACCTTCAGCCCCGGCAGCGTGGCGGCCAGCGCGTAAACTTCGCGCGCGCGCGAAATCGGGATGCCGAATTTATTTTCGGATTTGCCGGTGGCGATTTTCGCATGGGTCTTGGCGTCGACATCGGGATTGATGCGCAGGGTGATCGGTGCGACGACGCCTACGGACCGCGCCACATTATCCAGCGCGATCATCTCAGGCTCGCTCTCGACGTTGAACTGGCGGATACCGCCCTCCAGCGCAAGACGCATTTCATCAGCGGTCTTGCCGACGCCGGAAAACACGATTCTATCGCCCGGCACGCCCGCGGCCTTCGCGCGCAGATATTCTCCGGCAGAAACCACATCCATACCGGCACCCGCCTGCGCCAGCACCCGCAGGACCGCCTGATTAGACAGGGATTTCATCGCGAAACACACCAGATGGTCGGCAAAACCCAAGGCATCGTCGAACAGTTGAAAATGCCGCGTCAGCGTGGCTGTTGAATAAACATAAAATGGCGTGCCGACCGCAGCAGCGATATCCGCGACAGCGACATCCTCGGCGTAAAGCGCGCCGTTGCGATAGATGAAATGGTCCAAAACGGGTCCTAACGTAAGGTAACAGGGCGACTGCGCAGATAAAGATAAAGCGGCAAACCGCAACTCACACCGATCATGAATGTCGCTGGCACAGCCAGAAGGCTAAGGTAATTCTTGCGCGAAAACGCCTCATAGATTGCCCAGATCGTCAGCGTGACAGCAGCGATCGTCAGATCCCATACCAGACCGCTGGTCGCGGCATTGGCGTGCCAGGCATTCACCATGGCCATGATGTCCCAGGTGTTGGCGTTGAACCAGCCGATGAAATAATACATCGGATGCACCGTGCCCCATACCGCCAGCGCCAGCCAGACATTGCGCATCAAAGGCCGACCCCGACCGACACCCGGCCATTGCTGGCCCCGACCGAACCGTAGGTGCCGATCCCGCCGGACCCCATGCTCAGCCCGACATTGGCGTTGGGCGTCATCGGCGGCGCGTCTGCCCCACAAGCGGCAAGCGTGGTCAGCAAAACGATCATTGCAAGGCGTATCATGTCAGAACCTTTCTCCAGGCTGCGATCTGCGCGCGGACCTGTGCGGGGGCCGTGCCCCCATAACTCATGCGCGAAGCGACCGAATTTTCAACCCCCAAGACGTCAAAGACATCGGCACTGATACCATCGTGAACGCCATGCATATCCGCCAGCGTCAGATCCGGCAGATCGCAGCCTTTGGATTCGGCCAGCGCCACCAGCGATCCGGTGACATGATGCGCCTCGCGGAATGGCAGGCCCAGTTCGCGCACCAGCCAGTCGGCCAGATCAGTCGCCGTGGAAAACCCGCTGCTGGCCGCTGCTTTCAGATTGTCGCGGTTGGCAGTCATATCCGCGACCATGCCGGTCATCGCAGCCAAGGCCAGCATCAGGCTGTCGGCGGCGTCGAATGTCTGTTCCTTGTCTTCCTGCATATCCTTGGAGTAGGCGAGCGGGAGACCCTTCATCACGGTCATCAACGCGACATTCGCGCCGAAGATCCGGCCGATCTTGGCGCGGATCAGCTCTGCCGCGTCAGGGTTGCGTTTCTGCGGCATGATCGATGACCCGGTCGACCATTTGTCCGACATCTTCACGAACCGGAATTGGGCAGAGGACCAGATCACTAGTTCCTCAGCCAGACGGCTCAGGTGCATGGCGCAGATGCTGCTGGCGGCCAGAAACTCCAACGCGAAATCGCGGTCGCTCACAGCATCCAGCGAATTGCCCATCGGTGCGTCAAAACCCAAAGCCTGCGCCGTCATGTCGCGGTCAATCGGGAAGGATGTACCGGCCAACGCGGCAGCACCCAGCGGTGACTGGTTCATCCGTTTGCGCGCATCGGCGAACCGGCTGCGATCCCGCGCCAGCATTTCAACATAGGCCAGCATGTGATGCCCCCATGTCACCGGCTGGGCGGTTTGCAGATGGGTGAAACCGGGCATCACCCAATCCGCCCCGGCATCGGCTTGACCCAGCAAGGATTGCTGCAAGGCGGCCAGCGCCGCATCCACCTGATCGCATTGATCGCGCACCCAAAGCCGGAAATCCACCGCGACCTGATCATTGCGCGAACGCGCCGTGTGCAAGCGGCCTGCCGGTTCGCCGATCAACTCGCGCAGCCGGGATTCCACATTCATGTGAATATCTTCGAGTGCGGTCGAGAACGGGAAATCCCCCGTTTCAATCTCTGACAATACGGTGAGAAGGCCTTTCCTGATCGCGTCCGCGTCTGTATCTGAAATGATGCCACAGGCGGCCAACATGGCGGCATGGGCACGCGAACCGGTAATGTCTTGCGGTGCCAAACGGCGGTCGTACCCGATCGAGGCGTTGATCGCCTCCATGATCGCGTCCGGTCCGGCGGCAAAGCGGCCGCCCCACATCGAGTTTGCGTCTTTGGTCATAAAGGAAGCGCCCATGCGAAAGTTACTGTCAGCCTTGCTTTATACGGCCCTGCTGGGTGTTGCAAACCTTGGTGCGGCGCAAGGCGCTGATCCGGCTGACCTGCGGGAAGGCGAAATGCGCAAGCTGGTGTTTCACCCCACGCCGGTTGCCACCACAGACATCCCCTTCACCAGCGAGGACGGCACGGAAATGGTGCTGGCCGATCTGCAAGGGCGCTATGTCGTGTTGAATTTCTGGGCCACATGGTGCGCCCCCTGCCGTGTGGAAATGCCGCATCTGTCAGCCTTGCAAAGCGACCTTGGCGGAGATGATTTCGAGGTGGTGACCGTCGCTGTGGGGCCAAACCCGCTGCCTGCGATGGAACGGTTTCTGGCGGAAATCGATGTCGACAACCTCCCGCTTCACACCGATACGCGGCAACGGTTCGCGCGCTCGATGGGCGTGCTGGGCCTGCCCGTGACGTTGATACTGGACCCTGACGGCATGGAAATAGCCCGCATGCAAGGCGAGGCAGATTGGTCCGGACCGAGTGCCGTGGCGATCATCAATGCGCTGTTGGATGATCCGGCCTAGGCATGACCTGCGCTTGAAGACAGCAAGACAGGATCAATGCCAAGCAGCTTGAGCGCGCCGGACCATTTGTCGGTATTTGCCAGTTCAAAGATGATATCGGCATGTGCATCGCAGGTTAGCCAGCCATTCTGGCGGATCTCGTTTTCCAACTGGCCTGGCCCCCAGCCTGCATAGCCAAGCACCAGCAAGGCTTGTGCAGGTCCGCGCCCGGCGGCGATATCTTCCAGCACGTCCATCGTCGCGGTCATGCCGATCCCATCAGCCGCCTGCAACGTCCCAAGTCTGGATTGATAATCGCCCGAATGCAGCACGAAACCGCGCCCGTGTTCGACAGGCCCACCAAAATGCACGGCGATATCACGGGTATCAGGGGCCTGCGGAATCTCCATCTGGTCCAGCAGGTCGGCAAAGCTGATCTGGCCTTGTGGCTTGTTGATGATCAAGCCCATCGCGCCCTCTTCGGAATGGGCGCAAAGATAGATTACAGAACGCGTAAACCGCGGATCGGCCATGTCCGGCATGGCGATCAGCAACTTTCCGGCAAGAGACGCAGCAGTCAGATCCATCGCAATACAATGGTGACACTGCGCCGTAGGTGCAAGGCACCACATGTCAGCCAATCGCTCATTCGTGACTTTTCATGTCATCCGGAATCGCCCAAGAGATAGGCATGCGCACAAATCTGCTGATACCCTTCATCCTGTCTTGCTTGCCCGCTTCGGGATTTGGCCAATCTGCCGATGATCTTGCGTCGGTCACGGTGCTGCCCGGGTGGCGCGAGGCGGACGGCACCCATGTCGCGGCTTTGCGGATTGATCTGGCCGATGGCTGGAAAACCTATTGGCGCGCGCCGGGCGATGGGGGCATACCCCCCACTTTTGCAATTTCAGGGTCCGGGGTTATCGCCATGCAACCGCATTTTCCCGTGCCCGAAGTCTATGAGACTTTCGGCATCCGCTCGATCGGATATGAAAACAGCGTGACCTTCCCGCTGCGTCTGCAAATCCCCGATGTTGGATCGGCAGTGGGCATCAGCGGCCAGATCGAGATCGGCGTCTGTGATGAGGTCTGCATTCCGGTTACACTAGATTTTTCTGCCCTGCTGCCGCCCGATGGTATCTCGGATCCTGCCATTGTTGCCGCGCTGCGCGACCGTCCGCTGACGCGGACAGAGGCACAGGTCGGCACTGTGACCTGCACCGTCACGCCGATCAGCGACGGGCTGCAACTCACCACGATGATCACGATGGCACAAACTGCTGCCGAGGAAGTCGTGGTGATCGAGGCGGGCGATCCCAATGTCTGGGTTTCTGAACCGCACGTCACCCGCCAGGGTGGCCAGCTGACAGCTGTGGTGGACATGGTGCATATCTCGGGCCAGCCGTTTGCACTGGACCGGTCTGCCCTGCGCTTTACCGTGCTGGGCGCTGGCAAGGCGGTGGATATCCAAGGCTGCACCGCGCATTAAGTGACTACCGGCATTTAGCTGCGCAAACGCCGCGCTGCGAAACTGGTCATGGCGATAACATAGATCACGATCAGAACCAGCAGCATCAGCAGCGCGAACAGCCCCAGCGCCGGGGCAAAGCCGCCGGTCAGAAATGGCAGCGCCGCTCCGACCGGCGGCCAAGGTGCCCCTGTCAGCAACAACGGCAGTACAAGCGCGCCAAACAGGGTCGCGGTCGCCACAGCGCCCAGCGCGGCAGGCAGCATCATCGCCATACGCCGCCCACGCAGGGCCCGTCTGGCCGATTGCACCTGCCGCGCGACATCGGTCTGCATCGCCATGATCGACGGCACGATGACCAGGACCAGCACCATTCCAAAGCCAAGGCCAAAGACCAACGTGACTACTGTTGGTTTCAGAAACTCGGCCTGCGTCGATCCTTCATACAGCAACGGTGACAAACCCAGCACGGTCGTCAATGTCGTCAGCAGTACTGGGCGTAAACGGTCCACCGTGCCATCGATGATCGCGGGCACGATCCCGCGATCCTGCGCATATTCGTCCACGGTGGTCACCAGCACGATGGAATCGTTGATGATGATCCCCACCATCCCAATCAATCCGACGACGGTGAACAGGCTCATCGGGATCTGCCAGACGTGATGGCCATAGATCGTCCCGACCAAGGCAAACGGGATGATCGACATGACAACGACCGGCCGGGTCCAGCTGCTGAAAATCCACGCCAGTGTCAGATAAATTCCCAACAAGACCAAGGTCACACCCACTGCGGCGTCGCCGAGGAACCGCTGTTCCTCTTCGCTTTGACCGGCAAGGTGCGTGGCGATTCCGAAGCGGCTTTCCAGACGCGGCAGGATATCGCCAGCGATGATCTGCTGGATCTCGGTCGCGCGCGTCGCGTCATCGCTGTCAAGCTCGCCGGTCACCGAAATCAGTTGCACGCCGTTTTCGCGCCGAACGGTCGAAAACCCGCTGCGTGTGTCGACGGTCACCACATCGGCCAGCGGCACATAGATCCCGTCACCGGCACGGATCTGCAGGAGATCAAGAAAGTCCGCCGTCAATTCGGATGCAGGCAATTGCACCCGAATCGTGGCAGAACGGGCGCCGTCAGGAAAACTTGCCGCCTCGATCCCCGCCAGCGTATTGCGCAGCACGCGACCCAGCGCATCGATGCCGATCCCCAGCGCCTGACCCTGCGGTGTCAGTTGCAGCACCAGTTCTTCCTTGTCGTAAGACAGCGAATCCTCCAGTGCGGAAATCTCGCCATATTGGGCCAGTTCGCTTTTCAGCGCCTCAGCGGCGGCTTTCAACGTCGTACTGTTGGCACCCGACAATTGTACGTCAATCCCATCCGCCGCGGGCCCTGCCCCCCAGCTGCGAAAGCTGACGGTTTCCGCCATCGGGTGCTGGATAATACTTTCCTGCAACGCGGTCACAAAGGCATTGCTGGTATAGGGGCGGCTGTCGGCATCGACCAGTTCGATGGTGATCGCGCCCAGTTGATCGGCATCCTTGTTTTCCGCGCCAGCGATCGCGCGCCCGGAATTACCGCCAATCTCGGCGATCACCGACAACAGCGGATTGATGCCGTATTCCGCCTCGTATTGCGCGCCCAACGCCTCGGTCGCGCGCTGCATTTCGCGCATCATCTCCAGCGTGTCGTCACGGTTGGCACCGGGCAGCATGGCGAAATTGCCACTGACCTGCGCCTGTTCCGGCGAGGCAAAGAAACGCCAGGCGACATCGCCGCGAATGACCAGCGCGCTGGACGCCGCCAGAGCAACCAGCGCCAGCGCCACCACCGGATACCGTGCCCGAATAACCAGCGCCATGAACGGCGCGAACAAGGTGAACCGGAACCAGTCAAAGCCGCGATTGACGTATTTCGACGGGCGGTCATACCAATGATCCTTGGCCGAATGGGCTATGGCGTGAGACAAATGGTTGGGCAGGATCAGGAAACATTCCACCAGACTGGCGATCAGCACGGCGATCACCGTATATGGAATATCCGCGATCAGATCACCGAAGCGCCCGCCAATCGCGACCAGCCCGAAGAAGGCGATGATCGTCGTGATCGTCGCCGAAAACACCGGGCTGAACATGCGGCGGGCAGCATTCTCTGCGGCCACGGTGGGCGATTCCTTCAACTGCCTGACCCGAAAATCGGCATGTTCGCCCACCACAATCGCGTCATCCACCACGATCCCCAGCGTGATGATCAGCGCGAAAAGCGAAATCATGTTGAAGGTGATCCCTGCCGCATACATTAGCGCCACAGCGGCCAGCATCGCCACCGGAATGCCGAACGCGACCCAGAAGGCCGTGCGCGCATTCAAAAACAGGAACAACAACGCCACGACCAAAGCCAGCCCGGTCAGCCCGTTGCGCACTAGAATATCCAGCCGCCCGGTAATCTGTTCGGCACGCGCATTGGTCAACTGGATCGTCACGCCATTGGGCAACGACGTCTGCATTTCCGCTGCGACCCGTTCCACACTGCGTTGCAATCCGATGGCATCACCCGTGGCAGAGCGTTGCACCACCACCTTGATTGCAGGATCGGGTCCCACAAAATAGGCACGGTCGCGATCAATGCCTTCGACCTGCACTTGGGCCACATCGGCGATTGTCAGGGTCGATCCGTCAGGATTGGCACGCAGGGCAATCGCGCCGATTTCCTCTGCGCTGCGGCGTGCGACTCCGGTGCGCACGCGCGCGTTGGATGAGACGTCACCGGCAGGCGCAGCACTGGTTTCTTCGGCGATGCGCTGCGAAATATCGGCCATACCAATATCATGTTCGATCAGGGACAGCGACGGCACCTCGACCAGGATCGACGGGGCCGCGACCCCTTGCACCGACACACGTGTGACGCCTTCGGCGAACAGCCGGGTTGAAAATTCGTCTGCGAACCGTCCAAGCTGATCGACGCCGACGGGCCCCGCGATCACCACATCCGTCACACGATCCGACCAGCCACCCCGCCTTATGCTGGGATCATCGGCATCGGCAGGCAGATTGCTGGCACCGTCCATGGCGATCTGCACGTCTTCGGCTGCGCGGTCCATGTCGTAGCCGGGTTCGAATTCCAGCGAGATGCGGGCGCTGCCCTCGGTCGAGCGGGAAGATGACGACACCACCCCGTCTACTGTCAGCAGCACAGGTTCCAATACCTGCACGATAGCGGCGTCCACATCCTCGGCCCCTGCGCCGGACCAGGAAACGTTGACCGTCACATTGTCGATGATCACATCCGGAAAGAACTGCGCCCGCATATTGGGGATTGCCAGCACACCGGCAGTCAGCATCAGCACCAGCAGCAGGTTCGCCGCTGTCTTGTGCCGGGTGAAATAGGACAGGATGCCGCCCGCGCTTGCCGTCAGCCTGTCGCCCCCCGTCCCCATCAGCTGCCCATCCGGCTTTCCAGCCGTTCTACGGTTTCGGATGACACTTCATCCTGCTCCAGTTGCGCGATAATCCGCGCCTTGATATCATCCGGCATCTCGCCATCCACGACATAGGCGATCAGCCGCGCACGGCGATCGGCATCAAGCTGTATCATCTGTGCTGTTTCTTCCTCTGTCACACCGGGGCGGATCGGACGAACCTTGATTCCCGCCCCGAGCAAGGGCGAGCGTTCCATCACAACACTCGCCCCCGAAAGATCGGAAGCGGCGATGATCACGTCATCACCCTGACGCCGCAGGACCGTGACAGGGACAGGTTGCAACCGTTCATCCGCGTCCACGGTCAGGATCATGTTATCTGACCCGACAGCCGTGGCTGGCAACAGCGCCACATTCTCAAGCACCGGTTCGGAAATGCTGACAGTGACAAAATCACCGGGACGAAAACCGGGCGCACCCTCGATCCGCGCGAACAATTGCCGCCCGGTCTGGCCGGTGCCAACGCCGGCCCCTTCCCGGGTGATCTGGCCGTTGGCGGTCAGGTTCACGCCTTCCGCATCCAGCGCCACAGTCACCGGCGCACCCGTCAGCCTGCCGTCTTCATCGAGCAGCCGGGCATATTGTGCGGTCGATACGCGGAAAGCGACCTCTAACCGGGCGGGGTCGATCAATCGCGCGAACATCTCGTTCGCGGTCACCCTTGCGCCAGGTGTGATCGTGACCTCGGTCAGGGAACCGTCAAAGGCAGCGGTGATTTCGGTGTTCGCCAGATTGCGTTCCGCTTCGGCCAGATCAATCTCTACCCGCGCAAGCCGTGTGGTCGCCTGATCAATGCGCGCCTCTGCGGTCGCAATCGCCTGCCTGCGGGTCAATACCGCTGCGCTGGCGCTTGACGCGGCAAGTTCTGCATCCTCGACCGTCGCAGCCGTACCAACGCCGCGCGACTGCAAATCCAGCGCACGCGCAAGCGCGCGGTCGCGCAAAGCCGCCTGCGCGCGTGCCGCAGTCAGTTCGTCTTGGCCCAGATCAATCGCCCGCTGCGCATCGCGCAATTCGGCCTGCGCATCCTGCAGATCGGCCCTGATCCGCGACAATGCTGCCTGTGCCTCGACCGGATCGATGCGGACCAACAACTGGCCTGCGGTGACGGTGCCACCTTCGACAAGGTTGTCATCAACGTCCAACACCGTGCCGCTGGTGGCCGCACGTAGATCAAGCGTCCGCTGGCTGCGCAACTCGCCAAAGACCACCAGATCGGGGGTCAGGGTCTGCGGCTCCAGCGTCAGCACATTGACGGTGAACTCACGCTCGCGCTGCGGCAGAATGCGCGGTTCCTGATTCACCCGCGCCTCGACCGCACCACGCAGGGTATTGCCCGCCCATGCCAACAGCACAAGTGTCAAGGACAGCAGGAAAATGCCCGTCAGGCTCCGTCTTAGAAAACGCATCAATTATTCCTTTTTGCCACGCACAGGTCGGGCGCACATAGCCTCTTGTTCCTTCATACGATGGAACGGATCATTTCCGTCGCAAATGTTCGTCCAGACGGGGCATGATCTCGACAAAGTTACAGGGGCGGTGCCGAAAATCGAGCTGTCGGCCCAAAATTTCATCCCACGCATCCCGGCACGCGCCGGGTGATCCCGGCAGCGCGAACAGATAGGTACCCTGCGCGACGCCTGCCGTTGCGCGGCTTTGCACTGCGCTGGTGCCAATCTTTTGCATCGAAACAATGGTGAAGATCGTGCCAAACGCGTCGATCTCTTTTTCATAGACATCACGATGCGCCTCGACCGTGACATCGCGCCCGGTCAGGCCGGTGCCGCCGGTAGAAATGACAACGTCAACGCCACCATCTGCGCACCATGCGCGCAATTGATCCGCGATCAGCGCGCGTTCGTCCTGAATGATTTGGCGATCGGCTAAATGATGCCCGGCGGCGGCGATCCGATCCACCAACGCCTGACCGGATTTATCATCCACCAGTTCGCGCGTATCGCTCACCGTCAGCACCGCGATGCGAACCGGGATGAATTCCAGCGTTTCGTCAATCCTGCTCATGTCTTCAACCTTACGTTCAGCGCCAGCAAATCGGTCCAAGCCTCGCGCTTGGCGGCCGTGTTGCGCAACAGATAAGCGGGATGGAACATCGGCAGGCAGGGTTTGCCTGACACCTCGGTCCATTTGCCCCGCAGCGTCGTGATACCCTTTTGCCCCAACAACGCCTGACAGGGCGTGTTGCCCATCAGCACAATGATCTGCGGATCGGCCAAGGCGATATGGCGTCGCAAAAACGGCAGCATCATTGCGATTTCATCGGCATCCGGGGTACGATTCGACGGCGGCCGCCACGGCATGACGTTGGTGATGTAGACCGCGCGATCCTTGTTGCCATGTGCGCGACCCAGATCAATCGCCGCCAGCATCCGGTCCAGCATCTGCCCCGCCTGCCCGACAAAGGGCCTGCCAGCGCGGTCTTCCTCGCGCCCCGGCGCTTCGCCGACGATCATCACGCGCGCGCCGGGCTGACCATCGGCGAAGACGGCATTGCGCGCCCCGCGTTTGATTTCACACAACTCATATGCGGCAACGGCGGCGGCCAGTGACGGCAGATCTACCGCCGCATCTGCCGCAGCACGGGCCACATCGACAGGATCGATCACCGGGATGGCAAGAGGGGCGACGGGTTCCGTCGCGGGCGCGGGCTTGACCGGCGCTGGATCAAGATCATACCGGTCCAACGGCGCGTCCAATATCGCGTCGGTCACGCCCAATTCGACCTGCCATTCCAGCGCCGCGCGGTCTTGCCAATATGTGTTGTGCGAATCCATACCGCCACATTAAGCGCAAAGCTTACCTTTGTGCAGGCCCTGCGGCATTGAAGCCGGACAAGGTGCGCCCTATAACCCACCGGAAGCTGCAAAGGATCAGGGCATGACATTCCGCGCAAAGCATCTTTTGGGGATCGAACAGCTGCATCCGCTGGAAATCACGACCCTTCTGGACCTTGCCGATACCTATGCCGACCACAACAGCCGGGGACTGGCACATCGCGAGGTATTGGCAGGTCTGACCCAGATCAACATGTTCTTTGAAAATTCGACGCGCACGCAAGCCAGTTTTGAACTGGCGGGCAAACGGCTGGGTGCGGATGTGATGAACATGGGGATGCAGGCGTCATCTATCAAAAAGGGCGAAACGCTGATCGATACCGCCCTGACGCTGAACGCGATGCGGCCTGACCTGCTTGTCGTCCGGCACCCGCAATCGGGCGCGGTCGATCTGCTTGCGCAAAAGGTCAATTGCGCAGTGTTGAACGCTGGCGACGGGCGGCATGAACACCCCACCCAGGCCCTGCTGGACGCGCTGACCATCCGCCGCGCCAAAGGCCGGCTGCACCGCCTGAACATCGCGATTTGCGGCGATATCGCGCATAGCCGCGTGGCAAGGTCCAATATCATGTTGCTGGGCAAGATGGAAAACCGCATCCGCCTGATCGGCCCGCCCACGCTGATGCCCACAGGCATCGCCGATTTCGGGGTCGAGGTTTACGACGACATGGTCACGGGACTGAAAGACGTCGATGTCGTCATGATGCTGCGACTACAAAAGGAACGGATGGACGGCGGGTTCATCCCGTCCGAACGCGAATATTTCCACCGCTACGGTCTGGATGCCGCGAAGCTATCCCATGCCAAACCCGACGCCATCGTCATGCACCCCGGCCCGATGAACCGCGGCGTCGAGATTGACGGCAATATCGCCGATGACATCAACCGATCCGTGATCCAGAAGCAGGTGGAAATGGGTGTCGCCGTACGGATGGCCGCGATGGATCTTCTTGCCCGCAACCTGCGTGAGGCGCGCCACGAAAACAGCGTGATGGTATAGCCGATGCTCGATATCCCAGCGAATGACCATGGCGCGCTTTATGTGGTGGAATATTCCGGCCCGCCGCTGGATGGCCCCAAGGAACAGATGATCCGCAAGATCATCGGACAAGACGGGCTGAACCTCGACTATGTCGATCTGATCCCTGCGTCTCAGACCGGCGACGTCGCTTTGCCCGATCTGATCCGGCAAGGCTATGACCTGCCGCTGACGCCAGCGCAGGCCACGACTTTGCGTCGGGTTTCAGGCATGGTTGTACTGATCATGTCGCGGGCTTTTGGCGGCAAGGCGCAAACGATTTTTCTGCCCGATGACACCCGCACTGTCATGGTGCTGCGCGAGACCCCGCAGCTTGGCACGGTGGAAAAGCTCACCTCTGAGGGCGCTGTCGGTGAATTGAACGGACGGCAGGCCAAGCCACGCAAATCCGACGCAAGGATGAGCGGGATGGTCGCCACGGCCGCGCTGTTGGTGATGTTCGCGCTGGTCGGGCTGATGATCTGGGTCGGACGATGAATTATTGCAAAGGAACAGACGCATGACAGCCATTTTCTTTGCCAATGCCCGGGTAATCGACCCGGTCGCGCTGACCGACGAAGCAGGCTCTGTCCTCGTCGTCGATGGGCTGATCCATGCGGTATCCGGCGCAGACGCGACGCCACCCGTCGGCGCGCAGATCGTGAATTGCGTGGGCATGTGCCTGGCACCTGGGATCATCGATATCGGCGTGAAAGTGTCCGAACCGGGCGAACGGCACAAGGAATCCTTTCGATCTGCGGGCCGTGCAGCGGCGGCAGGCGGCGTGACCACGATCGTGACCCGGCCCGACACGGACCCCACGATCGACACCCCCGAAAAGCTAGAATTCGTCGCACGGCGTGCGCAATTGGATGCACCGGTGCATGTCCTGCCAATGGCCGCGCTGACGAAGAACCGGGACGGCCAGGAAATGACCGAAATCGGCCTGTTGAAAGATGCAGGCGCCGTGGCTTTCACCGATTGCGATCATGTGGTTACGAAAACAAAGGTCCTGTCGCGGGCGCTGACCTATGCCCGCTCGCTGGATGCCCTGGTGATTGGCCATACGCAGGATCCCGGTCTGTCCGATGGTGCCGTCGTGACCTCGGGCAAATTCGCCTCGCTGCGTGGCTTGCCCGGCGTGTCGCCCATGGCCGAACGCATGGCGCTGGACCGCGATATCAGCCTGTTGGAAATGACCGGCGCGCGCTATCATGTCGATCAGATCACGACCGCGCGTTCCCTGCCCGCGCTGGAACGGGCCAAGCGTAACGGTCTGAAAATCACCGCCGGCGTCAGCATCCACCACCTGACGCTGAACGACATGGATGTCGCCGATTACCGCAGCTTCTTCAAACTGACGCCACCCCTGCGGGCCGAGGACGACCGGATCGCCGTGGTCCAGGCCGTCGCCGAAGGTCTGATTGACGTGATCTGTTCGATGCACACGCCGCAAGATGAAGAAAGCAAGCGCCTGCCGTTTGAAGAGGCTGCCAGCGGCGCTGTCGGTCTGGAAACGCTGCTGCCTGCTGCGATGCGGCTTTATCATGCGGGCCAGATCGATCTGCCGCGCTTGTTCCGCGCGCTGGCGCTGAACCCCGCGCGCCTGCTGGGGCTGGCCGCAGGGCGGATGCACGGGGGCGCGCCTGCCGATCTGGTGCTGTTCGACCCGGATGCCCCGTTCCTGCTGGACCGCACCACCTTGCAGTCAAAATCCAAAAACACACCCTTTGACGGCGCGCGTCTGCAAGGCAAGGTGATCGGCACATGGGTGGACGGCATCCGCATCTGGGGAGAGGCGTGATGCCTGTGATCGAAAGCAGTCTTGCCGTCCTCGTCCTTTGGTGCGCTGTCGGCTACCTGCTTGGGTCAATCCCCGGCGGGGTGATTATCGCGCGGCTGATGGGTCTGGGCGATCTGCGCACCATCGGCTCTGGCAATATCGGCGCGACAAATGTCCTGCGCACCGGCAATAAAAAGGCCGCTGCGCTGACGCTGATTTTTGACGCAGGCAAGGGCGCTGTCGCGGTGCTGGCCGCGCGCCAATTCGCCGGTGACGACGCGGTGCAGATGGCAGCGCTGATGGCCTTTGTCGGGCATTGTTTCCCCGTCTGGCTGGGTTTCAAGGGCGGCAAAGGCGTCGCCACCTATCTGGGCATCATGCTGGCCCTGATCTGGCCCATGGGGCTGGCCGCCTGCGCGATCTGGCTCGTCACAGCCCTGATCACCCGGTTTTCATCACTTGCGGCCCTGGTCGCCGCCGGTGCGCTGCCCATCGTGATGACAGCAACCGGCTTTGCCAGCAGCGCCGTGCTCGCCGTTCTGCTCGCCCTACTGATCTACGTGCGGCACTGGGGCAATATCCAGCGACTGCGCGCAGGCACCGAGGGTAGGATAGGGGTGAAATAGCCGCATCGCCCGAGGCAGAGTATCGCGGCGGCAGACTTAAGCCTTCTTATTTTTCGCCCATCTCTTCGCGCCAATGCCGCCGACAAAGCGAGTCATAGCGGTCATTGCCGCCGATCACGATCTGATCGCCCGACGATAACACCCGCCCTTCGGCATCCTTGCGCACCACCATCGTGGCCTTCTTGCCGCAGTGGCAGATCGTGCGGACCTCACGCATTTCATCGGCAAGCGCCAGCAATGCGGCAGAACCGGGAAACAGCTCCCCCAGAAAATCCACCCTCAGCCCAAATGTCATGATCGGCACGTTCAGATCATCCACCGCACGCGCCAGTTGCCAGACCTGATCCTTGTCCAGAAACTGCGCCTCATCGACGAACACGCAGGCACAGGGGCCCGCGTCCAGCCGGGCCTTAATCTTGGCGAACAGATCCTCGCCGGGGGCAAAGGTATCGGCATCCGCGCCGATCCCGATGCGGCTGCCGATCCGGCCTTGCCCGGCGCGATTGTCCAGCTGCGCGATCATCAGATAGGTCTGCATCCCGCGCTCGATGTAATTGTGCGATGCCTGCAGCAACACGGTCGATTTACCGGCGTTCATTGTCGAGTAGTTGAAATACAGCTTTGCCATGGTGGCTGATTAGCCTTGCTGCCGTTGCTATGGCAAGGGGCGCGGTCAGGCCTTTTCCTCACCCGCCAATCTGCTAGGACCGGACCAAGCCCGAAAGGATACAACCGATGGATTTGTCCGATCTTCCCAATATCGTCCCCGGCGCGTTGCAGCCGGTGGATCACGCAGTACTGGCAGGGCCAAGTGACCCCGGCCATCCGCCGCGTATTTTGCTGCTTTACGGGTCTTTGCGACCGGTCAGCTATTCCCGCCTCTGCGCCGAGGAAGGCGCGCGCGTCCTTCGCGCCTTAGGTTGCGAGACGCAGATGTTTGATCCCTCCGGCCTGCCATTACCCGATGACAGCGTCGATGAAACCCATCCCAAGGTGGCAGAGTTGCGCGAACTGGTGCTCTGGTCCGAAGGCATGGTGTGGTCCAGCCCCGAACGCCACGGCGCCATGACCGCGATCATGAAGGCGCAGATCGACTGGCTGCCCTTGTCGCCCATCGGCGGCATTCGCCCGACTCAGGGCAAGACGCTGGCGGTGATGCAGGTTTCGGGTGGATCGCAATCCTTCAACACGGTCAATCAACTGCGTATTCTGGGCCGCTGGATGCGGCTGATCACGATCCCCAACCAATCATCCGTGCCGATGGCGTGGAAGGAATTCGAAGACGGCCGGATGAAGCCATCGCCGCTTTATAACCGGATCGTCGATGTGATGGAGGAACTGGCCCGCTTTACCCTGATGACCCGCAGCCGCGACAAGATGCTGACGGATCGCTATTCCGAACGGGTCGAGACGTTGCAGGATGTCCACAAGCGGGTCAGCGGCTAAGTTCAGTCCGGCTTGGCACCCTGCGCGGTCATGCGGGCGGCCATACCAGAATGCCCGGAGGCTTCCAGCCCCGCGACCGTACCAGCATAATCAATCGGTGCGCGGTTCTGGCTAATCTTTGATTTTGCCAGTATCCGGGTCACGGCGATCCTAAAGGCGACGATCCCGCCCAGCATCTGGTCCAGGTAATCTTTGGGCGCATCTGCCATCCGCCATGCATCAGCCCCGTTCAGGCGATGTTCATGTGACCGGGTCAGAAGACCGACCGCCGCGCGCTTGGCGTGATCATCATGCTGGAAAGATATCCGACCATAAAGATGTGCAACCTCGTAATTCCAGGTCGGCACATGACGGTGGTGGTCCTGCTTGGTCGGATAGAAGTTGGGTGAAACATACGCATCGGTCCGCCGAAAGATCGCCAAAACCTCCTGATCCGCCTCGATAAGTCCGTGCATGTCATTGGCAAGCGCGACATGGCCAATCAGATCACCCTTGGGCGATGGCAGAAGCGGCAGGTGATTGGCGATCAGCCCGCTGTCAGTTTGCGCGACGACACAGGCCAGCGGCGCATCTGTAAGGATTGCGGTGATGACAATGGGGTTGGTTTCCTCGAAATGCGGCGGAATATACATCTTGACCTTTCAACCGGTGTCTCCCGGCACATTGAACCGGCAAACCGCAGGGTCAAAGCATAGGTCGGGGTATTATTGATGTCGACACCTTACGCAGCGGGCGCGTCCCTCAGCCCGCGTGCTGGCGTTCGATATAGCCACGCAATTCTTCTGCCTCGCGGCGGGCCTCGCGCAACCCGTCCATGGCGGCGCGCAATTCGGCCTCTGTCTGGGTCAGCTGATTGGTCATCTCTGCCTCGCGCTGTTGCAGATAGGTGATGGCCTGATCGCGGGTTTCCTCGGCCTCGTGCAGGGCCTGCGCCATCTTGTCCAACTCGCCGATCTCAGAGGTGGTGACGCGCGTGAAGCGGTTGATGAGCCAACTGGCGAACCAACCGAGTGCGAAGGCCACAAAAAGAATGACCGCAGTGGCAATGATGAATTCAGTTCTGTTCAACGTCTTGCCTTTGCCTAGCCCTCTTCAGGTGCGTCGTCACTGTCTTGCGGGGTTTCCTCGTCGGTTTCAAGGTCTTCGGCCGCAGTTTCGTCAGTTTCGCCATCCTCTTCGTCGGGCTGGATGAGGCTGAACTCGATGCGGCGGTTCGCCTCGCGGCCTTCCTCTGTCGCATTGTCGGCGATCGGGTCGGCGATACCGTAACCCACCGCCTCGAAGGTCGAAACAGGGACGCGGCGGCTGCGCAGGGCGGTCAGCACGGCGTCGGCCCGGTCCTGCGACAGGCGCAGGTTCATTTCTTCGCGGCCCTGACTGTCTGTATATCCTGCGACGCGGACCCGCAGATCGCCACACAGGCGCAGCACTTCCGCGATATCGTCGATGATCGGCTGGCCCGCCGCCGTGATACTGGCAGAGCCGGGGTCAAATGTGATCTTGCGACCCTCTGTCAGGGTCTTGATCTGCGCAATACATTGTTCGGGCGTCGGCAGACCGGCGATCGGGTCC
Source organism: Yoonia sp. (assembly GCF_046292185.1). Classification (GTDB taxonomy): domain Bacteria; phylum Pseudomonadota; class Alphaproteobacteria; order Rhodobacterales; family Rhodobacteraceae; genus Yoonia. The sequence continues at coordinate 27,623 of NZ_JBKBQY010000001.1, read as the reverse complement.
AGCGCCTCGACATAGGTCACGTTCAGTTCAAACTCAGCGGTTTGCCCCAGCTTTTCGATAATCAGGCGCGATATTTCTCCGGTCGCGTTTTCATTACCGGTTTGGCCTGTGATCATGATCGTCTCTGGCTCCACCACCACAGACCCGTTGGACAATTCTGACAAGGCCTCGATCCCCGCCAGCACCCGCACGGACCACCCCGTCGGCAGATCCTGCACGATCCGGGTTCCCATCGTGACGTTGCGGGCACCGAATTTGGCGGCGGCAAAGTTGGAGGCCACCGTATTCGTCATTTCATCCGGCACCCGGCCACGCAATTGCACCTGTCCTTCGGGGCTGCGGGTGGCAGAAAACTGCGGTGGACCTTCGGCCTCGGCACTGGTGTCGGGAAGAGGGGGCAGCTCGGCCGTCACGGCGAATGCCTCTGGCAGGTTGTTTTCAAGCACGCCGACCACATTGTCGAACAACCGTTGCTGGATGCCCGGCATGGCGACAAGGCTGATATCGGTATCGGCCAGCGTCACGGTGCCGCCGCCCAGTTCCGTCAGTGCGCCAATGGCCAGCACCACCGCCTGTCCCCATTCCTGCGATGGCGTGCCCAGCCCAAGGATGCAATTGACCCGCCCTTCCAATCCGGCGGCAGTCGCTGCGGCGATAATCATCTCGCGGGTTTCATCCGTATCCGCCACGCAGGCATCAAAACGGGGTCCGAACTCATCGAGGATAAACCGTGCGGTAAAAGGCGAAATCACCGGACGCGGCGCACTGATTTCCAGCAAGAGGCGCACACCATCCGGACGGGCGCGCGCCAGCGCCGCCTCCAGCTGGCGTTTTTCGGCCGCGCTGTCGGAAATGCCGTTCACGACGACCCGTTCCGCATTGACCGATATTTTCGAGCGCGGCAGCATTTCCAGCGCCTCCAGCGCGAAATCGACTGCCGCCCGCCACGTTTCCGGCACCGGGTAATCCCCGGTCTCCAAAAGATCCGTCACAGGTTTGTCCTGTGAAATCCGGGCGATCCGCCGGGCAAACGCATCACGGTTTGTTGTCGCGGGAATCAACCCGATCAGGGACACGCCGCTGTCGTTGCGCAGAATCTCGATCTTGAAATCCGGTGGGGTGAAATCAGCCGAATCGGCGACGGACAGATTGTCGATGACGCGGCTGGCATCGACCACGCCACCTGCGGCAGAAATCGCGCGAAACCTTACCGCTTCGGTCGGTGCGGTCCCTTCAAGGATAACCTGCAACCCGTCGCCCAGGACCTCTGCCCAGTCATGGCCGTTCTCGACAAGCGTTTCCTGCACGGCTTCGACTGATCGTTCTTCAACGGTAGAGACAGTCAGTTGCGCAGCGGCAACCGATCCGGCGGCGGCAACGGCGAAGGCAATAACCCGTATCAAGATCGCAGAGAGGCGCATTGTTACTCGTTTCCTTAGATCGGGGCCTCAATAGGCTGATGCGTCCGGGTGTTCAATCACACCAGAAACGCCAAGGCGAAAAACGGCAGGGGAATCAGGCCAGCATCCCGGTTGGACCTGAAAAGCCTTATCAGACTGGCGTCGTCATCGGCATTAAATCGCTGTAATTGCCAGGTCAGGTGCCAACCCATCGCCCATGGCCCCCCCAAAGCGATGACCAGCGAGAGGATGGACCGGTCGTAAGCGGCCAGCACGACGGCGACGCCGAACAGGACCACCGTCAGCGTCAGGAACAGGCGCAGCCAGAATCGCGCCTTGTCGCCAAACAGCCGCGCAGTGGATTTCACGCCGATCAACGCGTCGTCTTCTGCATCCTGATAAGCGTAGATCGTGTCGTAAAACAACGTCCACGCGATGCCTGCAAGATAAAGCATCACCGGCGCAAGGCCGAGATCCCCGGTATAGGCCGTCCATGCCAGCAAGGCACCCCAGTTGAACGCCAGCCCCAGAAACACCTGCGGCCACCACGTGAACCGTTTCGCGAATGGGTAGATCGCCACCGGCAGCAGCGCGAGTATACCCAATCCAATGGCAAAGGGCGGAAAGGTGATCAGAATCAGGAAAGCCACAAGTGCCTGTGCGGCCATCCAGATCGCAGCACCTTTGACGCTGACCTGTCCTGATGGAATCGGGCGTGACCTTGTCCGTGCCACCGATCCGTCGATATCGCGGTCGGTGATGTCGTTCCACGTACAGCCCGCACCACGCATCAGAAGGGAACCGATCCCGCAGCCTGCGATGATCCAGATTGCAAAGGGGCTGAACGCCCCGGTCGCAAGCACCGCCAGCGCCAGTGCCCACAGGCACGGCAGATATAACAGCCACGTCCCGATGGGGCGGTCGGCGCGCGACAGCCGCAGATAGGGCCGTGCCCGCGCAGGGGCCAATCTGTCCACCCAGTTTCCCGCGACGGCATCGGCGACGGTGCCCGCAGGCTCTGGCATCTGGCTGTTTTGGGTCATATGGTCCGCTTCATGGCATCCAAGGTCCGGCTTTATGTAGATCACCCGCTGGGGGTAGGGCAATCGGTTCCGCTGAACCGTGATCAGGCGCATTACCTGTTCGGGGTGATGCGGCTGGCGGTCGGGGACGTGATATCGCTGATCAACAGTCGCGACGGCGAATGGGACGCGATGGTCGAGAAGGCGGGCAATAAGAACGGCGTGCTGCTCTGCCAGACCCGGACCGGCGAACTGCAACTGCCACCAGATCTGTGGCTGGTCTTTGCGCCGATCCGCAGGGAACGCACTGCCTTTATCGTCGAAAAGGCGGTGGAGTTGGGCGCGGCCCGGATCATCCCGGTGCAGTCTGAATTCACCCAAACCGCCAACCGCGTCAGGCAGGACAAGCTGCAGGCTCATTGCGTGGAAGCGGCAGAGCAATGCGGCGGCACTTTCGTGCCCCCGGTCGATGATCTGATCAAACTGGACGGGTTGCTGGCCCATTGGCCCACAGATCGCCAATTGATGTTCTGCGACGAGGCCGAGATCGGCGCGCCTGTCGGGCTGCCGGAATTGCCCGGCCCCTGGGCGATCCTGATCGGCCCGGAAGGCGGGTTTTCACCAAATGAACGGGCGAAGTTGCACGCGCTGCCCTTTGCGCATGCGGTCAGCCTTGGCCCGCGCATTCTGCGCGCCGATACGGCTGCGGTGGCAGCGCTGACGCTTTGGCAGCACCATTTGGGTGATTGGGGATGATCGGCGCCATTCCGGCGGACCAGCCCGCGATCGAGGCTTTCCTGCGCCAGCACGTCACGACGGCGATGTTTTCGATGACGAACCTGCAGCGGTACGGCATGGCGGGCGGGCATCCACGGGCACTGACCGTTTGGCTGCGCAAGGAAGGCGATGTCATCACCGATGCGCTGGCAGTCAGTGAAGAGGGAATGATCTTTCCGCATTGCCCGACAGGGCCTTGGGAAGATGTGAAAACGGTTCTGCAAGGGCGCGAGATCAACGGACTGCTCGGTGATGCGGGACAGGTTGACGCGTTGCACCGCCTGCTGGGTCTGACAGGGGCCTCTGGTCATGTCGCCACCGAACAGCTCTACCGCCTGACTTTGGCCGATTCTGTGATGCCGGATGTGGATGGTTTCACTTTGCATCCGCTGTCAGAAGCGCCGCGTGATCTGGTGCTGGGCTGGCGGCGTGCCTATCTGCAAGAAACGATGCAGATGCAGGGTGACGCCATGGAAAAGACCGCGATCAAAGATATCGACAGCTACGTGGCGGCGGATAGCCACCGGGTGCTGTACCGGGGTGATCAGCCGGTGGCGATGACCGGGTTCAACGCAATGTTGCCGGACATCGTGCAGATCGGCGGCGTGTTTACACCATCCAACCTGCGCGCGCGCAGGTTGGCACGGCGGGCGGTGGCGCTGCATCTGGCGCAAGCAAAAGTGAATGGGGTGAGCGATGCAATCCTCTTTGCGGCCTCCGCACAGGCGGCTAAAGCCTATGAGTCGATTGGCTTTGGCAGGATCGGGTCGTTCGGTATCGCGCTGTTCGACGCACCGCAGGTGGTGCATGGCTGATTTCTTCCGCCCCGAGGCGCGCGCCTTTCTCTGGCGTTGGCGCGACGTGCTGGCGGCGGCACTGCTGGGGTTATTCGGCCTATGGTGGGCGCTGAATGCTGCTGGGGTAACGCTCTGGCTCGGCTATCTCGGCATTGTGATCGCGCTGGGCTGGGGCATCGCCGGGGTGCAACGTGCGCGGTTTGCCAGTCACGGCGATGGCCCCGGCGTAGTGCAGGTGCGCGAACGCAGACTGGCCTATTTTGGCCCTCTGGACGGCGGGATCATGGATGTGGACGATCTGACGCAGCTGACGCTGGACCCGACCAGCCACCCTGACCCAAGTTGGGTATTGTCTGGCGTCGGTGGGCAGCGCATCGCCATTCCCATCAACGCCGCCGGGGCGGATGATCTGTTCGACGTCTTCGCTGCGCTGCCGGGGATCAGAACGGCCATGGTGCTGGATGTGCTAGAACGCACACCCGATGCGCAGGTGATTGTCTGGTCGCGTGCGCGTCCTGTCTTGCATTGACAGATGCGCTGGTGCAGGTCAGCGATAATGACTTGACCTCTTGAACGGAGCCTTCCCGATGTCCATTCCCCAATCCGGCGCTGGCCCGATCGAACATCACGACCAATTGGCTGAATTGCTGTCCAAGGGGTCCAAGCCCAAGGATCAATGGCGCATCGGCACCGAGCATGAAAAATTCGGCTATTGCGCAGAGACGTTACGGCCTCTGCCTTATGATGGCGACCGTTCTATCAAGGCGGTGCTGGAAGCCCTGCACAGCCGTTTCAACTGGGACCGGGTCGAAGAGGACGGCAAGATCATCGGCCTGACCAAGCTGGGCGCGAATGTCAGCCTGGAACCGGGTGGGGCGCTGGAACTGTCGGGCGCACCGCTGGAGACGATCCACCAGACCTGTGATGAGGTGAACAGCCATCTGGCAGAGGTCAAAGCGGTATCTGATGACATCGGTGTCCGCTTCATCGGGCTGGGTGCCGCCCCTGTCTGGACGCACGATCAGATGCCGCTGATGCCCAAAGGCCGCTACAAGCTGATGGACAGCTATATGCAATCGGTGGGCACAATGGGCACCGCGATGATGCGCCGGACCTGCACGGTGCAGGTGAACCTCGATTTCGGGTCAGAGGCTGACATGGTCCGGAAAATGCGCGTCGGCGTGGCTTTGCAGCCGGTGGCGACGGCGCTGTTTGCCAATTCGCCGTTCTTCGAAGGCAAGGTGAACGGTCATAAATCATGGCGCGCGCGGATCTGGCGCGATCTCGATCCGGCGCGCACCGGCATGGTGCCTTTTATCTTTGAGGATGGTTTCGGGTTCGAGGCGTGGGTGCAGTGGGTTCTCGATGTGCCGATGTATTTCGTCTATCGCGACGGGAAATATATCAACGCCTTGGGCATGTCGTTCCGCGACTTTCTGAAAGGTGAACTGCCCGCGCTGCCGGGTGAAAAGCCGCTGATGTCGGATTGGGCGGACCACCTGACCACCGTCTTCCCCGAGGCGCGAATGAAGCAATATATCGAAATGCGCGGGGCCGATGGCGGCCCTTGGCGCAGGCTTTGTGCGCTGCCTGCATTCTGGACCGGGCTGATGTATGACCAGACCGCATTGGATGCGGCGTGGGACCTGTGCAAGAACTGGACGGCAGAACAGCGTGAAGCATTGCGCGTTGCTGCCTCGGTCGACGGGTTGCAGGCACAGGTGGATGGCATCAACATGCATGATCTCGCGCGCGAGGTTGTCGCAATAGCAGAATCCGGGTTGCGCGCACGTGCCCTGCCCGGCGCGGGCGGGCTGGTGCCGGACGAGACGCACTTCCTGAACGCATTGAAGGAAACCGTCGAGACCGGCAAGACACCGGCCGATGAATTGCTGGATCACTATCACGGCGATTGGGCGGGTGATCTTGACCGGATTTATCAGGCCTATAGCTACTAACCCCCGCGCGCCGGAGCTTCCGGCAGCGGTATCACTGTACCGGCGATGGGATCAGTAAAAGCTCTGCGGGTCGATGTCGATCGCCAGACGCAGATTGGCGGGCAGCCGGAATTGAGCGACCCATCGGGTCAGTGCGGGTTGCAGCGGCGCTGATTTGTCGGCCTTGACCAGAAGGCGCACACGGTGTTTGCCGCGCACCCGGGCGATGGGGGCCGGCGCCGGACCAAAGACCTGCGCACCGATCTGGCGCAAGGGCGCGTCCCGGCGGGCCATGTCATTGCCCAGATCGAAAACAGCCTTCAGATCTGGGCCGCTGAGGATGATCCCCGCCATGCGCCCATAGGGTGGCACCCCCGCTGCGCGGCGTTCATGTGCTTCGGCGGACCAGAAGCTTTCTTCGTCGCCGTTCAGAATCGCGCGGATCACCGGGTGATCGGGTTGGTAGGTCTGCAACAGGGCCACTCCGGGCGTCACCGCGCGCCCTGCCCGGCCTGCGACCTGACGCATCAGCTGGAACGTGCGTTCCGCGGCGCGGAGGTCCGACCCCTGCAGACCAAGATCCGCGTCGATCACGCCCACCAGCGTCAACAGCGGGAAATTATGGCCTTTGGCAACAAGCTGTGTGCCAATGATGATATCGGTGCCACCTTGCGCAATCTCGGCGATATGGGCCTTCATCGCGCGGGCCGATCCGTACAGGTCCGAGGACAGCACGGCGATGCGCGCGTCCGGGAAAAGTGCTGCCACCTCTTCGCCCATGCGTTCGACACCGGGGCCGACGGCGGCAAGTTTATCCGACGCACCGCAGGATGGGCAGATCACCGGGATCGGTTTGGTTTCGCCGCATTGGTGGCACATCAGCCGGTTCTGGAAACGGTGTTCGACCATCCGCGCATCGCAATGGTCACAGCCGATCTGATGCCCACAGGCCCGGCACAGCGTCACCGGTGCATAGCCGCGTCGGTTGAGAAAGATCAGCGATTGTTCGCCCTTTTCCAGACGGTCAGCGATGGCATCGCGCAGGGTGGGCGACACCCAGCGCCCATGAGGCAAATCCTCGACCCGCATGTCGATAGCGGCCATTTGCGGCATGACCGCTGCGCCAAAACGCGACGTAAGGTCCAGCCGCGCGTATTTGCCCGCCTGCGCGTTTGCCCAGCTTTCAAGGCTAGGCGTCGCCGAGGCCAGCACCACCTGCGCCCCGCACAGAGCCGCGCGCAGCACCGCCATATCACGCGCGTTGTAGAGTACGCCGTCTTCTTGTTTGTAGGATGTGTCGTGTTCTTCATCGACGACAATCAGCCCAAGGTTCTGGAATGGCAGAAAAAGCGCCGAACGCGCACCGACGATCAGTTGCGCATCGCCCTGCCCTACCATCCGCCAGCAGCGACGGCGTTCGGTCATCGTCACGCCAGAATGCCATTCGGCGGGCTTGCGGCCAAAGCGCGCCTCGACCCGTTCGATGAATTCGCCCGACAGCGCGATTTCAGGCAGCAAAACCAGCGCCTGTCTGCCCATGCGCAGACATTCCGCGACAGCCTCTAGGTAAACTTCCGTCTTGCCGGAGCCGGTCACGCCTTTCAGCAAGGTGGTGCCATAGCCATCCTTGCGCAGCGCTGCGCGCAGGGCATCTGCCCCTGCCGCCTGATCGGGGCTGAGCGTTTTACCGCCATGATCGGGGTCAAGGCGCGGATAGGGCGTGTCGCGAGGGGCGTCTTGCTCAATCACCGCCCCTTGCGCAACCAAACCTTTGACCACAGACGGGCCGACATCCGCCGCCTCGGCCAATTCGCGCAAAGTAAAGGCCAGCCCGCCGTAATCGCGCAACACGCCCAGTACCTTGTCGCGCGCGGCGGTCTTGCGGTCGGGGTCGCGCCCGCCTAGCCGGTAGACCTTGCGCATCGACGGCGCATCGCCCAACCCCGGCGCGCGGGTGCCAAGGCGCAGCATCGCGGGCAACGGTGTCAGCGTATAGTCAGCGGCACGCATCAGAAAATCGCGCATTTCATCACGCATCGGTGCAAGGTCCAGCACCCGGTGGACAGACCGGATCTTGGCAAGGTCATAATCGCCCTTGCCCTGGCCCCAGACAACGCCCAACACTTTGCGCGGGCCCAAAGGCACCTCGACAAAGGCCCCCAGATGGCAGCCGCCTTCCGGCGCTTTGTAGTCCAGCACCCGGTCAAGCGGTTGCGTGGTCAGCACACCGACCAGATCGCCCTGATGAAAATAGCTGTCTGTCATAACCGCCTTTTGAGGGTTCACGCCCTGCCTGTGGTCAGGTAAACGCTGGGACAGCAAACACCAACCCATCCCCGGAGGGAAGTTATGAAGTTTTTCGTAGACACAGCCGATATCGACCAGATCAGGGAACTGCATGATCTTGGCATGGTGGACGGGGTGACAACAAACCCATCCCTGATCGCCAAGTCCGGCCGCAACATTCTCGAAGTGACAAAGGAAATCTGCGACATGGTCGCAGGCCCGGTCTCAGCCGAGGTCGTCGCGCTGGACGCCGAAACCATGCTGGCCGAAGGGCGCAAGCTGGCCAAGATCGCCGACAATATCGCCGTCAAGGTGCCGCTGACATGGGCCGGCCTGAAGACCTGCAAGACGCTGTCGGATGACGGTATCATGGTCAATGTGACCCTGTGCTTTTCGGCCAATCAGGCGCTGCTGGCGGCCAAGGCGGGTGCGACCTTCATCAGCCCTTTCATCGGGCGGCTGGATGACCTGAACCTTGATGGGCTGGCGCTGATCGAGGACATCCGCACGATTTATGACAATTACGGGTTCGGCACGCAGATTCTGGCAGCGTCGATCCGGACGGCGAACCATATGTCCGATTGCGCCAAGATCGGCGCGGATGTGGCAACAGCACCGCCCGCAGTGATCAAGGCGATGGCCAACCACATGTTGACCGACAAAGGTCTGGCCGGGTTCATGGCCGATGTGGAAAAAGCCGGTATCAAGATCCTTTAATCTGTTCCGTGTCAGGTGGGTCATGGCCCATCTGACACCGCGCCTTGGCAAAAACGCCACGGCATGCCTGCGGCGTTCAAAAAGTTGCGGCATTGTCTGAACGGACCTGCTAGCTTGCGTTAAAACAAAAGCAGAGCAGGCCAATGACAAACACAGCACTCGCTGATGATCTTCGTGCGAAGATCATCGCAAACCCTGATTTTCTTCTTGATGACCCCGATCTGATGCGCGCCCTCGTGGGGGCCAATGACGATGCCAAAGGCAGCAATATCGTCGATCTGCGCGCCATCGCAATGGAGCGGCTGGAGGCGCGGTTTGACCGGCTGGAAGATACCCACCGCAATGTCATCGCCGCCGCCTATGACAATCTGGCGGGCACCAATCAGGTCCACCGCGCGATCCTGCGGATGATGGATGCGGGCAATTTTGCCCAATTTCTGGCTGATCTCACAGGCGAGGTTGCCGATATCCTGCGTGTGGACGCGGTCAGGCTCGCGCTGGAAACCGATGACCCGGCGGCGCATGCCGAAATGGACCCGGCAATCGTTGTCGTGCCGACGGGTTTTGTCGCCGATTACATCACACTGGGCCGCAACATGCCCGCCCGTCAGGTCACCTTGCGCAAATTCACCAATGTGGGTGCCAGCCTGTTTGGCGACCGCGCGCCCTATATCCAGTCAGAAGCCTGCCTGAAGCTGGATCTTGGTCCGGATCGCAGACCCGCGATGCTGGTCATGGGCAGCGAAACGGCGCAGCAGTTTTCGCAGACCCAAGGCACCGACCTGCTGGCTTTCTTTACCGGCGTGCTGGAACGTGTACTGCGCCGCTGGTTGGGTTGATGACAGGCATCGCGCCTGCATTGACCCATACGCTCGATCAATGGCTTGACCATGAACGCGCGCTTGCGGGGGCCGCGCCCAATACGATCAGAGCTTATCAGGCCGATCTGCTGGGCTTCATGGCATTCATTACACAGCACGTTGGCGAATCGCAGGGGCTGGCCCCCCTTGCCCGTATCAGCGTCGGCGACATGCGTGCCTGGATGGCGCATGAACGCGGGCGCGGGGTGGCGGCCCGGTCGCTGGCGCGGTCGCTGTCGGCGGTCAAGTCGTTCTATCGCTGGCTGGCCGTGCGTGAAGGATTCGAACCGACCTCCGTGCTATCGACCCGCGCGCCCCGGTTTCAGGCCAAGCTGCCCCGCCCGCTGAGTGCGCCTGCGGCCAGTGACATGATCGATCAGGTGGCATTGCAGGCGCGCGACCCTTGGGTTGCGGCCCGTGACGCGGCGGTGATCACCCTGCTTTACGGCTGTGGCTTGCGAATATCAGAGGCATTGTCGCTGAAAGGGTCCGATGCGCCCCTGCCCGCGGTGCTGCGCATCACCGGCAAGGGCGGCAAGGAACGGGTCGTGCCGGTGCTGGGTATCGCGCGCGAAGCGGTCGCAGGTTACATCCGCCTGTGCCCTTATGAGATTACACCGGATGCGTCGCTGTTTCGCGCGGTCAGGGGCGGCCCGCTTGCCCCGCGGGCAATTCAGAAGGTTGTGGAACAGGCGCGCTTGCAACTGGGCCTGCCTGCCACGGCCACGCCACATGCGCTGCGCCATTCCTTTGCCACCCATCTGATGGCGGCGGGGGGCGACTTGCGCAGCATTCAGGAATTGCTGGGCCATGCGTCACTGTCCACGACACAGGCCTATACGGCAGTCGATACCGCGCAGTTGATGGCGGTCTATGATCGCGCCCATCCCAAATCCTGAATTTGACGTTGCCCCAGCGCTGAAATTGGATATGACGGTTTAATGAATTTACGTGCCAAGGCCCTTTCCATTCACTTTCTCACCGCCACAGGTGCCGTTTTTGCGATGCTGGCGATGCTGGCGGCGGTCGAGCAAAAATGGGACCTGATGTTCTTGTGGCTGGTGATCGCGTTCTTTGTCGATGGCATCGACGGTCCACTGGCGCGACGCTATGACGTCAAGAAGAACGCGTCAGAGTTTGATGGCGTGCTGCTGGACCTGATCATTGACTACCTGACCTATGTCTTCGTTCCTGCCTATGCGCTGTTCAAATCGGGACTGTTGCCGGGCTGGACCGGGTGGATGGCGATCATCGTGATCACCTTTGCCTCGGCTTTGTATTTTGCCGATACCCGGATGAAGACCAAGGACTATTCCTTCTCTGGCTTTCCGGGCTGCTGGAATATGCTGGTGCTGGTGATCTTCGCGCTGGAGCCGAATTTTTGGATTTCGTTGGTGTTGGTGTCATCGCTGGCGATCGCGATGTTCGTGCCGCTGAAGTTCGTGCATCCAGTGCGTACCAAGCGCTGGCGGATGATCACATTGCCGATGGCACTGGGCTGGACGTTGTTTGCAGGTTGGGCATCTTGGGTAGATTTCCATTCGCAAAGCTGGGCGCATCTGGGGTTGGTTGCGACGTCGCTTTACCTGCTGTTTGCGGGAATTGCCCAGCAGATCATGTATGGCAAGGATGGTTGAGGATAGAGCGTTATAGCCTCCGGCAGGAATTACAGATTCGGACATTGCGAAAAGGGCGGCCAATGGCCGCCCTCTTGCATTTCAGGTCAGGGCCGCATCACAGCGCCCGCAGACGCCGGGGTGCGCATGGGTGCCGACATCGGGCAGGATTTTCCAGCAGCGCTGGCATTTTTCACCATCAGCGCGACCGAAAACCACCGCGATATCTGCCACATCGTCGAGCCTGAAGACATCCGCTGGCGCGGCATCGGTGCTGATCGTAATGCCCGATGTGATGCACAGATCGGCAAAGGCGGTAGTTTCCAGCACCTTTGCCACCTCTGGGGTGACATAGACCGTAGGGGCCGCCTCCAGTGAGGCTCCGATCACCTTGGCGGTGCGTTCAACCTCCAGCGCGCCGGTCACGACACGGCGCGCGCGGCGCACTGTGGCCCATTTTGCGGCCAGCGTATCGTCGCGCCAATCGTCGGGCGTTGCGGCAAAGTCTTCCAGATGGATCGAGCTTTCGTCGCCGGGGAAGCGTTCCAGCCAGACCTCTTCCATTGTGAAACACAGCATCGGCGCGAGCCAGCGTGTGATCCGGTGAAACAGGATATCGAGCACGGTGCGCGCAGCGCGCCTGCGCGCGGTATCGCCATCACAATAGAGCGCGTCCTTGCGCACGTCGAAATAGAAGGCCGACAGATCGACCGTGGCGAAGGTAAAGACCGCTTGGAACACGCCCTGAAAATCATATGCTGCGTAACCTTCGCGCACGGTGACGTCGAGTTCGGCCAGACGGTGCAGCACCCAACGTTCCAGTTCGGGCATGTCGGCGGGGGCGGTGCGGTCGGATTCAGAGAAATCAGCCAACGACCCCAGCATATACCGCATCGTGTTGCGCAAGCGGCGATAGCTGTCGGCGACACCTTTAAGGATCTCATCCCCGATCCGCAGATCGGCGGTATAATCCGACTGCGCCACCCAAAGCCGCAGGATATCGGCGCCATATTGCTGCACGACCTTTTCGGGCGCGATGGTGTTGCCGATGGATTTGGACATTTTCATGCCCTTCTGATCCAAGGTAAAGCCATGCGTCAGCACGCCCCGGTAAGGCGCGTGGCCCTTGGTACCACAGGATTGCAACATCGAGGAATGGAACCAGCCGCGATGCTGGTCAGTGCCTTCCAGATACAGATCAGCCATGCCGTCGGTTGATCCATCAGCACGGTCGCGCAGCACGAAAGCGTGCGTCGAGCCGGAATCGAACCAGACGTCCAGAATGTCGAACACCTGATCATAGGCGTCGGGGTCCACGATGTCGGCCAGGAAACGATTCTTGGCCCCGTCTTTGTACCACGCATCAGCGCCTTCCGCCTCGAATGCCTCCAGCACGCGGGCATTGACGTCGGCATCGCGCAGCAGGAAATCAGGATCACCCGGCTGTGCGCCTTTTTTGGTGAAACAGGTCAGCGGGACGCCCCAGGCGCGCTGCCGGGACAGAACCCAGTCTGGCCGCGCCTCGATCATCGAATAAAGCCGGTTGCGGCCTGTCTTGGGGGTCCATGTCACCAGCTCATCGATGGATCGCAACGCACGTTCACGGATGGTGGTACCATAGGTGTCGTTGCCGTCGCCCACGGGTTTGTCGATGGCAGCAAACCATTGCGGGCGGTTCAGGCGGATGACCGGGGCCTTGGACCGCCAGCTATGCGCGTCCGAGATCGTGATGCGTCTGGTCGCAATCAGCGCTGCAACATCTTTCAGTTTCTCGATCACCACCTTGTTGGCGCCGCCCGGTTTGCCATTGGGCTTCAGGATGGCTTCACCGCCAAAGAATGGCAGATCGGCGCGGTAAGAGCTGTCGTCGAGGATATTATAGGTCATCGGCAGGCCATGTTTGACCCCGATGGCATAGTCGTCGTCGCCATGGCTGGGGGCAGTATGGACAAATCCGGTACCTGCACCATCTGTCACATGATCGCCGGGCAACAGCGGCACGTCGAAATCCCATTCGGCATTACCACCATCGGTCCCGCGCAGGGGGTGGGCACAGACAATCGATTCCAACTCGTCGATCTGGATATCGCGGATGCGGCGGAACATGGTGTCATCCAGCCGCGCGGCGGCAAGCGCATCGGCGGCAAGCGCATCAGCCAGCAAATAAGTATCGCCGGTCTTTGCCCAGCTTTCGTCAGGCACGCCTGTCACCTCGTAAAGGCCATAGGCGATGCCGGGCCCAAAACAGATCGCGCGGTTTTGCGGGATGGTCCAGGGTGTCGTGGTCCAGATCACGACCTGGGCGGCGAGCAACTGCGCCTCGCGGTTTAGTCCGGCCTGCATGATCGCCTGCCGGGCGTCGGGCATTTCTTCCTCATAAGCGAGGGCAGCCATATTGTCGCGTTCTTCCGAGGCGGCAGAGACGATGGGAAACTTGACCCAGATCGCATCGGTCTGGCGGTCATGATATTCCACCTCGGCCTCGGCCAATGCGGTCTTTTCCACCGGCGACCACATCACGGGCTTGGAGCCCTGATACAGCGTGCCGTTCATCAGGAACTTCTGGAATTCCTCGGCGATCACCCGTTCGGCGTGAAAGGCCATGGTCAGATAAGGATCATCCCAATTGCCGGTGATGCCGAGGCGCTTGAATTCTTCGCGCTGGATATCGACCCAGCCTTCGGCGAATTTACGACATTCCTGCCGGAAATCGACGATATCAACGGCATCCTTGTCCTGTCCCTTGGCACGATATTTCTCTTCGATCTTCCATTCGATGGGCAGCCCATGACAATCCCAGCCCGGCACATAGCGGGCATCACGGCCCATCATCTGCTGGCTGCGCACGACCATGTCTTTCAGGATCTTGTTCAGCGCGTGGCCGATATGCAGATTGCCGTTCGCATAGGGCGGGCCGTCATGCAGGGTAAAGGGTTTGCGCCCTTCGGCCTTGGCGCGCAATTTTTCGTAAACCCCGATCTGCGCCCAACGCGCCAGCCAGTCGGGTTCGCGTTTGGGCAGGCCCGCGCGCATCGGAAAATCGGTCTGCGGCAGGTTCAGGGTGTCTTTGTAATCAGTGGTCTCGGCGCACATGTTTCGCGTCCTTTGGGCAATGATGAATTGAAGGAAAGATGAGGCGCGGTGCGCAATCGCTTGCACCATGATCCCGGTCGGCTCGAAAGATCAAACCGCCGGGCAAGTAATGCGTAGGATCATCATGCTGGTCATGACCGCGCTTATAGAACCCAAGCCACGCAGGGTAAACCCGTGATCAGCGGCAATAGGTACCACGGCGATACTGCGCTGTGTCGAAATGGAAATGGTCAAGGTGAAACCGGTTGGCCTCGGGGCCAAGGACAGTCCCGAAAGGCCCGCAGGCCGCGCGCCACATGCGGCGCAACAGCGGCCCATAGGCTGCGTCGTCCCATCCCCGCAGCACGGTGATATCGCTGCCATCGCGCAGGCCGATCGCGGCGATATCGATCGCGCGTCCCAGCGCGTGTTCCGACATTCGCCCACTCGACGCATTGTTGCGATTGCGGCAGGCGTAATGCGATCCGACGCGCAGGCTGTTGATGCCGCCGCCCAGATCGCCGATTGCAGGCATGGCACCTTCGGTCACCCAGTCCTTCAGGGCCTCGGCGGTGCCGCAATCCATCGTTGCCTGTGGCACCAGCGTCACCCCGGCAACCGCCTTCACGCGGACCGCGTCGGTGACACCACAGGCCCCCGGTCCCTCTACCGTGCCCAGTACCTGACCCTGCAGCGCGACATCACCGCAAATCTGGCCACGCTGGCGGGCAAGCTGTTGTTCTGCGGCAACCGCACCGATGCCGGCGGGGCGGGGCACCGGGCGCAGCGATTCCTGGACAGCGCTTGTGCTGGTGTCCCGTACGGCAAGTTCGGGCAGGCTGTCGCTATTGGTCTCAGGCCGCGCGACGGGGCGCAGGACAGTTGCCGCGACTGCGGTGTCTGCCTCTTCGCCCACATCCTGCGCTGTCAAAGGGCTGACCAAAAGGGCAAAACCGATGGCAAACGCGCGCATCATTCCCGTTTTGCTGCCGGTTTGCGGCCAAAGTCGGGGGCGTCGGTATCCTGCCCCGCCTCGATGATAGACCGGCGGATCGACCGCGTGCGGGTGAAATAGGCGTGAAGATGATCTCCGTCGCCCAGCCGGATCGCGCGTTGCAGCGCGAATAATTCCTCGGTAAAGCGGCCAAGGATTTCCAGCGTAGCTTCTTTGTTGTGCAAGAACACATCACGCCACATGGTCGGATCCGAGGCCGCGATGCGGGTGAAATCCCGGAAGCCGGCAGCGGAATATTTGATCACTTCGCTATCCGTTACCCGGCGCAATTCATCGGCAACGCCGACCATCGTGTAGGCGATCAGATGTGGCGTATGGCTGGTGACGGCCAGTACGAGATCATGGTGATCCGCGTCCATTTCATCGACATTGCTGCCGATCCCGCGCCACAGATTGGCCAGACGCGCGACCTCGGCAGGGTCGGTCCCTGCCACCGGCACCAGAATGCAGAACCGGTTGTCGAACAATTCCGCAAAGCCCGACCTCGGCCCGGAATGCTCTGTCCCCGCGAGCGGGTGGGCGGGGATGAAATGCACACCTTCGGGCACCAAAGGTCCAACCAGTTCGATCACCGTGCGCTTGACCGATCCGACATCACTGAGCGTGGCCCCCGATTTGAGATGAGGTGCAATCTCTCGCGCGACAGATTCCATCGCGCCGACCGGGACACAAAGCACGACCAGATCGGCATCTGTTACAGCCTCGACCGCCGTGTCGGTCACCACATCACATAGCCCGATCTCGCGCGCGATGGCACGGCTCTCGGGGGATCGCGCATAGCCGCTGATCTGGCGCGCCAGACCGCCACGCCTTATCGCGTGGCACATGGAAGACGCGATCAGCCCCAGCCCGATCAGCGCGACCTTGTCATAGATCACTGCCATCAGCGCGACCCTTTGAATTGCGCGACGGCATGAACCACACGGCGGCAGGCGGATTCGTCGCCCACGGTGATGCGCAGGCAATGCGGCAGGCCGTATCCTGCCACCTGCCGGACGATGATACCCTGCGATTGCAGATAGACATCGCAGGCCTGCGCCTCGGCCGGGCTGGCGAAACGGGCAAGGATGAAATTGGCGCTGGACGGATCGGACGGCACCCCCAGCTCAGCCAGTCCAGCAGCCAGCCAGTCGCGCCAGCGGGCATTTTCAATGCGGCAGCGGTCGGTATGGGCAGTATCACGCATTGCGGCTTCGGCGGCGGCAAGGGCGGCAGCGGACAGGTTGAACGGACCGCGCAACCGGTTGAGCACGTCGATCACGGCCTGCGGACCGTAAGCCCATCCGATGCGCAGACCGCCCAAGCCGTAGATCTTGGAAAAGGTCCTGCTCATGATGACATTGTCACGCGCTTCGACCAGCGCACGGCCCGCATCGTAATCTGCGACAAATTCGGCATAGGCGCCGTCAAGAGCCAGCAGCGCCTGCGGCGGCAGGCCTGCGGCAAGTCGTGCGACCTCCGCCTCGGGGATCATGGTGCCGGTAGGGTTGGCGGGGTTAGCAAGATAAACCAGCCGGGTCTTGTCGGTACAGGCGGCAAGGATGGCATCAACATCGACCATGCGATCACGTTCCGGCACCACCACGGGCGTCGCCCCGCAGGCGTGGGCATAGATCGGATACATCGAAAACCCGTGTTCGGTGAAAACCACCTCATCGCCCGGTCCGGCATAGGCTTCTGCCAGCAGTTTCAGGATCTCGCCCGACCCCACCCCACAGATGACGCGCGCCGGATCAACGCCCCAGACATCCCCGATTGCTACGCGCAACGCCGCATGATCGGTGGACGGATAGCGGTGCAGATCATGTGCGGCACGCGCAAAGGCCTGCATCGCGGCGGGGCTTGCCCCCAGCGGGTTTTCGTTCGACGACAGCTTGAGCACGTTGCTCTGCCCTGCCAATTGCGACGCCCCACCGACATAAAGCGCGATATCCATAATGCCGGGTTGGGGTCGAATGCCGTTCGCCATGATCAGGTCTTCCGTATGAAATCAGGGCCGTTCTAACGCCGCGACAGAGCCGTGACCAGAGACAAGACAATCCGTGGATCAAGAGATTAAGAATATGTGCACGCAGCGCACGGCACCCCACAATGATGCGCCCTCAAGCAGACGAAGACTTTGAGCTTCCCCGCGGGGAAGGTTTCCTCGCTTTGTTCAGATTCTCCTGCCTGAGGCATCAGGGCTTTCCAAAGTTCAGACAGGTAGCATCAAAGCAAAAGGCCGCCCCAAGGGACGGCCTTCCAGAACTGCAACATATGCGCAGTAAAATCAGTTCTTGGCGTAGAATTCGACCACGAGGTTCGGTTCCATCGTCACCGGATAAGGCACATCGCCCAGGGTCGGTGTGCGCACGAAGGTCGCAACCATCTTGTTGTGATCGACTTCCATGTAGTCAGGCACGTCACGCTCTGGCAATTGTGCCGCGACCAGAACGATTTCCAATTGCTTGGATTTCTGACGAACTTCGATCACATCGCCCTCTTTCACGCGGTAAGAAGGGATGTTCACGCGCTGGCCGTTCACGGTCACATGGCCGTGGTTCACGAACTGACGGGCCGCCCAGACAGTCGGCACAAATTTCGCGCGGTAGACCACGGCATCCAGCCGGCGTTCCAGCAGACCGATAAGGTTTTCACCGGTGTCGCCCTTGACGCGTTCGGCTTCGGCGTAAATCCGGCGGAACTGCTTTTCGGTCAGGTCGCCGTAGTAACCCTTCAGCTTTTGCTTGGCGCGCAGCTGGGTGCCGAAATCGGACAATTTGCCCTTGCGGCGCTGACCGTGCTGGCCGGGGCCGTATTCACGGCGGTTGACGGGGGATTTCGGGCGGCCCCAGATGTTTTCACCCATCCGGCGGTCAATTTTGTATTTGGCAGCAGTACGCTTTGTCATACGCTGATCTCCTTCATTCAGTTGCGAAGGGCGTTGTCCTTTACGTGGATTTTGCCACGCCGACAGGGTTCCGCTTGCGCGGTCCACCAACACCAATGAAACGGGCTGCTACAGACCTGCCTGGGGGATGTCAACGGGCGCTTTATGGCCGCCGTCGCAGAAATACGCGGTTTCTGACAAATTCTCACCACAACTGCCTGTCATTGGGACGGCGGGACAGCAAAAACGTTTTCTATCGCGTTGTTTGGTTTATGAGTATTGTGTTTGTTTTGTACGCTTGAAAAGCGCCGCATGTTGCGCCCTGCACTAGGCAATGCGCGCATCGGCTGCTGAATGTGCCGGCGTGTATCGGTGCGTGATTGCTGTCCCACCTTTTCCCCCGTCCGCGACGATTCTTGGTGCAGCATGCGGGCAGCAATTGCCTTTTCCTGCGCGAACGGAAACAAGTTTCGCATGTCTGATCTCGCCCCTGCCCCGCGCCTGATATATTTTGCCGCCGCCTTCGGTGCTGGAGGTCTGTTGTCCTTGATGGTCTTGTTCAACGGCACATTGGCAGCCTATGGATCCTTGTTGTTTGCGTCGTGGGTGCCGCATTTGACGGGAACGCTGCTTGCCATCATCATTCTACTCGCGCTACGGCCCCGACGCGCGAGCGCGGTCCGCCCGCCGCTTTGGGCCTATCTGGGTGGGATTGCGGGGGGTGTGACTGTCATGCTCACCTCTGCGACCATGAATACGGCGCTGGCCCTGTCCGGTACAATCGCGCTGGGGCTTGCCGGGCAGATGGTATTCAGCCTGTTCGCGGACATGCGCGGCCTGTTCGGTTTGCCGCAAAGAATGCCCAGAGCAGGCGACTTTCTGGCGCTCGGGCTGATCATCGCGGGCAGTCTGGTGCTCATATTCTTCGGCAGTGCGACATGATCATCTTTGCCGCTTTGGCTGTGCTGGCGGGCGTGCTGGTGTCGCTGCCACGCCAGATCAACGGGCGGCTGGCGCTGTCAACCTCGGCGTGGGAATCGTCGTTCTGGAATCACTGCATCGGGCTGGCGTTCGTCACGCTGGCTGCCTTGGTGTTCGGCGGACTGTTTGCAGGATCGCCGCAGGACGCGCCTTGGTGGGCCTATCTGGGCGGCCCGATTGGCTTTATGTTCATCGCCGCAGGCTCTTGGCTGATCCCGCGAATCGGGGCGGCGCAAACGGCACTGCTGATCATTGCGGGACAAATGATCTCTGGCGTGGTGATTGACATCATTATGGGGACAGCGGGCAATGGCTGGGCGCGCATTTTGGGTGTCGCGCTGATCCTTGCAGGGATGTGGGTGGCGCGGTCCGCCAAGACGTGACCGCGCCCAGCACTCAGGTGGTTTTCTTGTCGTTGACCACACCCAGCGCCGCGACGCCGGAATTGCCAAGCTCGACCGTGGCGAACGGCCCCCCGATACACAGGTTGGCAAGGTCCTTGTTATCCAACGGCGGCGTTTTGGCGAACACATCCTTGGCGAATTGCTCGGCATTGTCCTTCGGTCGGTAACCCAGATGTCCGGCCTTGCTGTTGTCCACTACCGCACGATCGTTGTTCGAAATCCCCCAGACCTTGGTGAACCCCACGACAGGGTTGTCGATGGATCGTTCCACCAAGTGAATCAGGTCATCGTAGGACAACCATGTGCCGATGCTGCGGGCATTCGTCGCCTGCGCGCAGGAAAAGATGCGCATACAGACCGATTCGACCCCACGTTTATCCCAATACAAACTGGCCAGATCCTCGGCAAAGCACTTCGCCAGACCATAATATGTGTCAGGCCTGTGCGGTGCATCTAGCCCGATCGTGTCGGTCTTCAGATGCATACCGACGGCATGAACAGAGCTGGCATAGACCACCCGCTTGACACCGTTGCGATAGGCGGCTTCCCAGACGTTATAGGCGCCGATGATGTTGGATTGCAGGATATCGTCCCAAGGTGCCTCGTCGCCAATGGCCCCGAAATGCGCGACCATATCGGCACCTTGCATTACCTTTTCCATCGCGGCCAGATCGGTCAGATCGGCCTGTGTGTATGTCTCGCCCTCATAAAGTTTGCCGATATCGTCGATGATATCGGTAGAGACAAGCTGATCACACATCCGTGTCAGCGGTTCGCGCAGATAGGACCCAAGGCGGCCGGCGGCCCCTGTCAGGACAAGTTTCTTCATGATATTTCCTTTCTATCGGATCAGATCACCGCTTTTTCGATGAAGCTTTCACCTTTTTCGATGCGGGCATAGCTGAACGGGGTCAAGTTAAGCGTGCGGTATTCACCATAGGCGATCCATTCCGCCATCCCGCGCCCCATTGCAGGGGATTGCTGGAAACCGTGCCCGGAAAAGCCATTCAGCAAGATAAAATTGCCCACCTTGGTATGTGGCCCGGCAATCGCGTTCTGGTCGAGCGTGTTGTAATCATAATGCCCCGCCCATGAATTGCGCAGTTTGATCGCCTCGAACTGCGGGATGCGCGTGGCGATAATGGGCCAGACGTGATCTTCCCAGATCGCGTGATCCTCGGCGAAATCATCGGGATCGACGGGGCGATCATCCTCGGGCTTGCAACCGGCCATGTAATACTGCCCGTCGGTGCGAACGTGCACCCCTGACGGGTCGATCGTCAACGGCAGGTCACGGTCGAGCGGCCGGGCCGCCTCGAAGATGAAAGTATAGCGCTTGCGCGGCTCCACCGGAATGGTGATCCCCGCCATGGCCGCCACCTGAGCACCGCGTGTGCCGGCGGCATTGACGACAGTGCCACAGGCGATGGTTTCGCCAGTAGCCAGCGTCACGCTTTGCACCTTGCTGCCGCTGGTATCGCGAGCGATGGCTATGACCTCGTTCGCCACATATTCCACGCCGCGTTCGCGCGCGGACCGCCGCCACCAGTCGAACAGGGTGTTACCGTCGAAATAGCCTTCATCGACCAGATTATGGTTGCCCGCGATGATATCGTCGAGTTGATAGAAGGGATAGGCGGCGGCGATTTCATCGCGTGTCATGTGTTTCGTACCCGCACCGCAGGCCGCCTGCAAAGCCTGCGCATCGTGCAAGGCCGCAGCAAATGCGGGTGTATCGGCCAGATAGAGATAACCGAAACTATGCAGGCGCGGCTGCGGCACGCGGGGATCGTTACCCATGTAACGCGGGAAATTCTTGACGAACTCCGCGCCGAACTGCGAAATCTGCACATTGATTGCGGCGCTGAACTGCTGGCGGATGCAGGAATTGGTCAGCGATGTCGCGGCCTGCGCATAGGTCGGATCGCGTTCCACGACGAGGATTGATCCATCGAAATCGGGATTATCCGTGAGGAACCACGCGACCGACGACCCAAGCATCGCGCCGCCGATGATGACCACGTCATAGCTGATTTTCGCGGGGCGCTGCATCAGTCGGTTTCTCCGGTGGTGACCTGTGTCTGAACGGCGGCGATATCGGTCTCGGACAGACCGTAGTCGCGCATTGCAGCTTTTGCAGAAATATAGCCGCGCGCAAGATCGCGCTTGACCAAAGCGGGATCGCGACGGGCAGAATCGCCATAGCCGGCCCCCCCCGGCAGCCCAAGGATCACGCGCCCGCCTGCGGGGACGAATTGCTTGCCCTTGCCCCGCATCATACTACCATCGTCCAGCGCAATCGTGGTCGCCGCACCGTCTGCGCCCCCCTGCCGCCCGCGCGCGGGATGATCCACACGGTCGAACATGGCGGAAAAATCAGCCTCAAACCCTGCGGCGGGTCCAACCTCCATATATTGCCCCAGACCGCCACGAAACTGGCCCGCCCCGCCGCTGTCGGGCCGTAATTCCTTGCGCCAGATGATCACCGGGCCGGTATGTTCGGTCGCCTCGACCGGCATGGTCATCACACCGGACGGAAAGGCGGTGGCGTTCAGACCGTCCACCGATGGCCGCGCGCCCGCACCGCCGGAATTGAAGGCCAGCACCTCTGCCCTGCGCCCCAGCCCTGATGTCGGGCGCAGGCTCACCTGAAAGTTGCACAGGCAACCCGCCCCTTCGGCAGGGACCGTCGCGGGCAGGATCTTGTCTAGCGCATCATAGACCGTGTCGGGGATCATATGCCCGATGATGTGGCGCAGGGCCACGGGCGCGGGGTGCACCGCGTTAACGATGCTGCCTTCTGGTGCCGCAATCTCGAACGGGGCGAGGGATGCGGCGTTATTCGGAATCTCGGGCGCAATCGCGCATTTCAATGCGTAGCAGGCATAGGCCTTGGTATAGACCAGAGGCACGTTAATGCCCTTTTTGTCGATGCCCGAGGTGCCAGCGAAATCGCAGATGATCCGGTCCGCTTCAATCGTCAGGCTGACGCAAAGGTCGATGGGCGTGTCGAACCCGTCGATCCGCATCGCGCCAGTGGCGCTGTCGCGCGGCAAAGCGGCGATCCGTTCCAGCGTCGCGCGGCGCGAATTGGTCAGGATGAAATCACTGATCCCGCCCAGATCATGCAAGCTGAATTCCGCCATCATTTCTGCCAACCGCCGTTGGCCAATCTCGTTGCAGGTCGCGAGCGCATAGAGATCGCCCACCACCTGATCCGGTTCGCGCACATTGCCCCGGATAATCGCGATCAGCGTGTCATCCACCCGGCCCGCATCGGCGAAACGCATGATCGGAATATGGATGCCTTCTTCGTAGACGCTGGCCGCATCAGCCCCGAAACCGCGACCGCCGACATCGACGACATGGGCGGTGCAGGCAAAGAACCCGGCATGACGTCCCTGATAAAACGCCGGGGTCACCATGGTGAAATCATGCAGGTGGCCGGTGCCCTCCCAAGGATCGTTGGTGATATAGACATCGCCTTCACGCATTGTGTCGCGCCCGATCCGGCGGATGAAATGCGGCACGGCATCGGCCATCGCGTTGACATGGCCCGGCGTCCCCGTCACCGCCTGCGCCAGCATCAGCCCGTCGGCATTATAGACGCCGGCGGATAGATCGCCCGCTTCGCGCACAGAGGTGGAAAAGGCGGTGCGGACCAGCGCTTGTGCCTGTTCCTCGACAATGGAAATCAGGCGGTTCCACATGACTTGATTTGCGACCTGGCTCATGCGCGTATCTCCGTGATGTCAATGGTGCCGTCGGGGCGCGCCATGGCCTGACGGCTGGCGGGAATGACGATTGTGGTTTCATCCTCGGTGATCAGCGCGGGACCTTTGACATGGTCGCCGGGGGCAAGGCTGGCACGCGGCACGATCTGCGCATCAGTGATGCGCGCCAGGGCAGGGTCGAACAAGGCGCGGCTGGCATTACCCGTCACCGCAGTCCCGTGGGGTGTTTTCGGCAAAGCCGTGGCGTCAGCGCTGGCCGTGGTGGCGTTGACCGCCCAGACGGTGATTTCGATATCCATCCCGGCAACCTTGCGACCAAACAGGCTTTCATAATCCGCCTCGAACAGCTCCTGAAAGGTTGCGCCGTCGGGCTTGGTTGCCTGATCTGCCGTAAGACTGACCGGAATTTCCCAGCCTTGGCCAGTGTAGCGCATGTAGACCTTGTATTGCGCCTCAATCGGGGCCACGCCGTCGCAGCCATGCACGAATGCCGTCGCCTCTGCCGCCAGATCGGACAGCAGGTCGCGCACGCTAGCAGGGGCGAAATCTGATAGTTTCATGTAAACGCTGCGGGTCGCTTCGAAACTGAAGGGCGCGCGCAGAAACCCGATCGCAGAGCCGACACCGGCCCCGGCGGGCACCAGCAAGCGCGCAACGCCCAGTTTTTCACACAACCGCCCTGCGTGCAGGGGGGCGGCACCGCCGAAGGCGATCATCGTGTAATCAGCCAGATCCTCGCCGTTCTCGACCGCGTGAACACGGGCGGCATTCGCCATATTCTCGTCCACCACTTCCGTCAGGCCATAAGCGGCAGTGATGGCATCCATGTCTAGGGACGCGCCCAGATCTGTCAGGGCCGCCTCGGACGAATCTTTGTTCAACTTGATCGACCCGCCGGCAAAATTGTCAGGGTCAAGTTTGCCCAGCATCAGATCGGCATCCGTCACCGCAGGCCTGGTCCCGCCGCGCCCGTAACAGGCGGGGCCCGGTTCAGACCCCGCGCTTTCCGGGCCGACCCTGATCTGGCGCATCGCATCGACATGGGCGAGACTGCCGCCCCCTGCCCCGATCTCGACCATGTCAATCACCGGAATCGAAATAGGCATGCCGGACCCTTTTTTGAACCGATAGCTGCGCGCCACCTCAAACACGCGGGCGGTTTTGGGTGTCTGGTTCTTGATCAGGCATATCTTCGCGGTGGTGCCCCCCATGTCAAAAGACAGAATCTTGCCCAACCCATAACGCGCCGCGATATGGGCGGCGAAAACAGCGCCCCCGGCGGGACCGGATTCAACCAGCCGCACGGGAAATTCGGCAGCATTTTCGATGCTGATGATCCCACCCCCGGAATGCATCAGGAACACCGGGCAACCCGCCCCTTCCTGCGCCAGCCGTGTCCGGAGGCGGCCCAGATAGGATTTCATCAGCGGCTTGATATAGGCATTGGCGACGGTGGTATTGAACCGCTCATATTCGCGCATCTGAGGCGAAACTTCGCTGGACAGCGACACCATCACCTCGGGCAGTCTTTCGGCCAGCACATCGCGGATCATCTTTTCGTGGTCGGGGTTCAGATAGGCATGGATCAAGCCGATAGCGACACTCTCAAAATTGTAAGATGCCATCTGATCCGCCAGCGCCTCTACCTCGGTGCGATCCAGCGGGATCAGAACCTCGCCTTGGGCGTCAACACGCTCGGCCAAAGTAAAGCGGTGCTGGCGCGGCAGCAAAGGTTCGGGCAGTCGCAGGTTCAGGTCATATTGTTCGAACCGGCTTTCGGTGCGCATCTCGATCACGTCGCGAAATCCTTGCGTTGTGATCAACGCCGTGCGCGCACCGCGCCTTTCGATCAGCGCATTGGTGGCAAGGGTCGTACCATGGATGATCTGACCGATCTGCGCTGGACTGATACCCGCCTTGGCGCAGACTTGGTGCATCCCGACGATGATCGCATCCTCCGGGGCGGCATAGGTGGTCAGCACCTTGGTGGAATGGCTGATGCCCGCGCATTCCAGCACGACATCGGTGAATGTGCCGCCGATATCGACGCCCATGCGGATGTCCTGTTGCATGATCTGCCCCTTTTCTTGTCGGGGTCAGCCTATGCCGCTGCACGCATCACATCCAATTATTTTATGCGATCCATTGGATCAGACTTTATTATCAAAGGCCCGCGCCGCCGCCGCCGCCACATCAGCCGCATCGGCGACGATCCGCGCGGTACGCATGACGTCGTAGCGGGCATAAAAATGCAAAGGTTCCGGGGTCCAGCCATAGCCCACCTGGACAAGATCGCCGCGCGCCAGCGCATCGCTGACCATGGCTTCGGGCAGGCTCGCCACGCCCATCCCGTCAATCGTCATATGCAGGCACGCGGCCAGATTGCTGGACGGCACAAGGCGCGCCAGAACCTTCGCGCCAGAGAAATGTGCAGCGACCTGCGCAAAAAGATGGGTGTCGCGGGCATGGGACAGAATCGGATGGGCGGCCAGATCGTCCAGCCCGGCAACCGGTGGCAGCCCAAGTTCAGGGCTGGCAACCCAGATCAGCGCATAGGCTCCCAGATCAATTTCGCCGGTGACCAGCCGGGTGAAAGGCCCGTTCTGGATTGCCAGATCAATACGGCGTTCGGCCAGCATGATCTCCAGGTTCACGGACAGATCGACGGTCAGTTCGACCGACAGCCTGGGATAGGTGGTCTTAAGCCGCCGAAGATAATCGCGCAGCCAAGTATGCACGATCATCTCTGTCACGCCCAGCCGCAAGGTGCCGTCAATCAGGGCCTTCTGGTCCGCCGCTGCAACCAGCGCATCAGTGGCATTCAGCACCCGGCGGGCATGGGTCAGCAGATCGCGCCCCTTGGTGGTCAGCTGCACCGAACCCGCATCCCGTGTCATCAGCACCGTCCCCAACGCGGATTCCAGCCCGGCGATCCGGGCCGAAATATTTGGCTGCGTGGTGCCCAACCGGACAGCCGCGCCACGGAAACTTTGCAAATCTGCAACCCAGACGAAGGCTTCGAGCTGTTTGAGGTTCAGCTGCATGGCAGGCCTTTCGCAGTGGGGTTCCTGCCTGATATATCGGCCACCCCGGGCAGGACAACATTTTTCCCCCGTCACCGTATTACCCCCGACCCGCGCGATGGCCTGCCGTCTGGACAAAGCTCATTCACGCGCAATTTCCGCTTGTTCTTTGCGCTTCATTACTGCTAGACCCCGCGGCGGAGATGTGGCCGAGTGGTCGAAGGCGCTCCCCTGCTAAGGGAGTAGGCGGGAAACCGTCTCGAGGGTTCGAATCCCTTCGTCTCCGCCAGATCACCTCAATTCATGCTCATTTAACTAATTGTTATATAAGCATTTTTTGTGAATTTGACCAAATATCACCGATGCGTGCTCCAAATCTGCTGCACATTCTGCTGCACATGCGCTTGCTCGTGCTTGACGGACTCGCTAGTGTCATCACATGAAATTGATCCAGCGCGGCACTACCTATTACATTCGAAAGCGGGTTCCGCAGCAGTTTGCTGCCGTTGAACCGCGCCAAACGGTGTGGATCAGCCTCAACACAGATTCGCTAGCACTTGCGCAAACTAAGGCACCAGCGGCGTGGGCTGAGCTGACCGAGGCCTGGCAAGCACTATTGGCGGGTAATTCTGAAGACGCAGAGGAACGGTTCGAAGCAGCGCGGGTATCCAATCGATTTCTTCTGGTTCGCTAGTGACCCTCAACCGTCTATGCCAGGATCTCAAACGACGTCAACAAGCTGTAGCCGATCCATCTTTTGACGAATCATACGCTTTTCCCATCGGGAAGCTAACGGTGGCCTTCGGTATGTCGCTGCAGAATGTTGAAAACACCGATCCTATTCTGAGCTAAGCTGGAGTTAGAGACCTTCTCTAGGAATGACTAGTCGCAGACCACAGATTGCTGCACAATCTGCTGCACAACTCCCCACGCAAAAATCCTAACTACTTGTTTTAATTATTTTATTTTTTATGGTGGGGTAGATCTGTCGGACTTCGTCTCCGCCATTCCCATCGTCGATCCTGAACAGGCTTCCCGATGGGACGTTTGCGTCTCAGCGTGAATTGGCAGCGTCATCCGATTCTCAGCGACTTGTCCTCGGTCAGCGCGGTT